>NZ_JCAJZW010000007.1:0-268733 GCF_059510455.1 Streptomyces sp. NTD91 | reverse complement strand
CCTGGCTCACCCGTCCACAACCTCCCGAGACAGAACACCTAGTGACGCGGGTCGGAGATTTCGGTGGTTCTTCCGGGGCGCCGACTTCAACGAGGCCGACCTGTCCCAGGTGGCGCCGGGCCGTCGGAGAACCGAAGGCCCGACGCAGGCTTGCGATCTGACGAAACATCTCCGACTCGGCGCACCAGGGGTTTCGTTCGGATCAGGTCGGACGGGCCGCGGCGTCCGGTGCGGTGCGTCGCAAGGCGGAGGACCACCCGCGTCCCGGTGGGCCTACTCGGGTGGTCCGACGACGCGGCGAGGTGCCGTGCCGGGCGCTGCGGACCCGGGCCGACCCGGACGAAACCCCCCTACGGCCCGGCGGCGACTTGTCCGTGCGGTGCAGGACGCTGTCGCGGCCCTGACGACGGGCGACGACGGCTCCGGCCGGCGTTCAGGCGCGCAGGGCCCCCGTGCGGCCCTCCAGACGGCTCAGCAACTCGGCGAGCAGACCGGCGAGTTCGCTCTGCCCCTGCGGGGCCAGGACGGACAGCACCGCCGTCTCGTGGCCGAGTTGCTCCGGGAGGATGCCGTCGACCAGGTCACGGCCGGCGTCGGTGAGGCGGACGTGGGCGACACGGCGGTCCCGCGTATCGCCGCGCCGCTCGACGAGTCCCCGCTCGGTCAGCTGCTTGAGTCGCTTGGTGACGGCGGCTCCGGAGGAGAAGGTCTCCCGGGCCAGTTCACCGGGGGTCAGTTCGTGCCCGGTACGGCGCAGCGCGCCCAGCAGGTCGAACTCGGGGCGGCTGAGCCCGGCGCGGCGCAACGGCGCGTCCTCGGCCTGCTGGAGCAGCGCGGCGCACCGGTTGATCCGTCCGATGACCTCCATGGGCCCGGTGTCCAGCGCGGGGTGCACGGCCCGCCACTGCCGGACGACGGCGGCCACGGTGTCGCCGTCGCGCCGCGTCCCGGGGCCGGCCGTGGCGTCGCTCTCCGGTTCCGCGCCGGAGGGCCGTGCCTGGTCGCGCACCCGGTCCGCGCCGGGCGTGTCGTGCGCCGGCGCGTGTCTGCCGGTCGTCCCCGTCATGGCCGTACGTCCTCCGTCGTTCTGCCGTCCTGACCCCGGTGGCCGCCCGGACACCCGCCCTGGCCCCGGCCCTGCGGTAGGAACCCCTGGCGTCGTACCGTCGTCGCGAGCGTACGGTGTCCGGACCGCTCGGCGCGGACGACCCGCTCCTCGGGCAGGACGCGCTGCCACCACTCGCCGGAGGCGGCGTCGGCCGTGGCGCGCAGGTCGGCGAGGGCGGCGGCGAGGGTGCGGCGGGCGGCTTCCAGGGCCTGCGGGGCCGGGTGCGGCTCGGCCAGCAGCCGGGCGGCGTTCTCGCGGGCGCCTTCCGCCGCGGCCAGCGCGTGTTCGAGGCGGTCGCCGACGCGCCGGTTGGTGACGGCGACGGCGGCGACGAAGCCGACCAGCGCGCCGACGAGGGTGTCCACGACCCGCTCGGTGATCAGCTCGGCCGGGTTCTGAGCGCGGGCGAACTCGGTGATGAGCAGGGCCATCGGGGTCACACAGACGCTGCCGAGCCAGTAGTTGCGGCCTATCAGCGCCTCCGCGCCGAAGTTGAGGGCGACGGTGCACAGCACCAGTGCGACCGGGTGGAGATGGGCGAGGGGGGCGAGGGCGGCGAAGCACAGGACGCCGACCACGTTGCCGACCACCCGCTGGATGCCGCGGCTCCAGGTGAGCGTGACGTTGGCCTGGTAGAGGGAGGCCGCGGTGACCAGTGCCCAGTACGGCCGGCCGACCCCGAGGGCGAGCGAGGCGTAACCGGCGAGCGCACAGCCGACCGCGGTGCGCGCGGCGATCGGGGCGAGCGGGGTGAGCAGGTGGCGCAACGACCGCCGGGGAAGGGCGAGTTCGGTGTCCACGCCGAGGAGTTCGTCCGCGGACTCGCGCGGGGACTCGACGCGCGGGATCCGGCCGGTGCCGCGCAGCTCGCGGGCCCAGGCACGCAGCCGCGCGGGATCGGCGTCGGAGGGGGCGGCGAGGGCCACCTCGGCGCGGACGAGGAGGCGTTCGAGGGCGCGCCGGGTGCGGTCCGGGCGAGCGCCGGCGGCCGGCAGCGACTGCCAGGCCGCGTGGATCGCGGCTGCGCTCGCGGCACGGGCCCGGCCGTGGCCGTCGGCGGTGCCGCACGTGTCGGCGTACGCGGCGGCGGCGTTCAGGGCCCGGGCGGTCGCGCGGCGCTCCGGGCCGTGCGGGCGGAGCAGCCCCGGCGCCATGCCGACCAGCCAGGACCAGCCGCCGGCCACCAGGGCCAGCCCGAGGTGGCCGGGCACCTGGCCGAGGGTCTGCGGCGCGAACAGCGAGGCGGAGCTGATGAAGGTCAGGACCACGTTCCCGGGCGGTCCGAGCCGGGTGGCGTCGCTCACCGCCTTCTGGACGGCCGCCAGCACGGCCCCCACGGTGACGAGGACCACCGCGCTGTGCGTCAGGGACGCGGCGAGCAGGGAGACGGCGAGGCCGCCGACCATGCCGAGCACCACCCGGGCGAGTACGCGGGCACGGGCGGCGTAGGGCCGGCTGTGGCCGTAGAGCGCGCACAGCGACCCGGCCATCGTGTACATCGCGAGGTCGAGGCGGCCGAGCGCCAGCAGGGCCAGGTTGGGCGGGGCGACCGCGGCGACCACGCTCAGCGCGGGCTTGAACCAGATGTCGGAGGGCCGCCCGAGGCGGAGGACTCCGGCAAGGGGAAGTAGGTGGCGGGTCGCACTGCTCATACCCATCAATTTAGCAGGTGTTTTACTTGTAAAATTCCGGCGCACTTCAGCCCTCAGGTGTGCTCACGTCGTGTGCTCCGGCGAATGCTCCCCGTCTACACCCTTGCGCTCGCGTGCGCTCCGTACGTCGTGGGCATCGCATCCCTCGACCGACCGTCGAACGGGGAGGTGCGCGTGCCCGGACCGGTGTCGGCAGCGCGGCTGCTGGTCGCCCTGTGCGCCGCGACGGGGGCGTACTGCCTGCTGCGCATGCGCAGCGGTGTCGAGGAGCAGCGCCGGGCCGCGGGCGGTGAGGCGCTGATGGGCTTCGGCATGGCCGTCATGGCCGTACCGGCGGCAGTGTCCACGCCGCCGAAATGGGCGTGGCCGGTGTACGCGGCCGCGTTCGGCGCGGCGGCGCTGCGCGCGCTGTGGGCCGCACGCGCCGCCCCGCATCATCTGCACCACCTGGTGGGCACGACCGCCATGGTCTACATGGCGGCGACGGCGGCGGCCCCGCCCGGCGCGCATCACGCGCACGGCCGCTTCGGGGTGCCGTTGCTGACCGGCGCGCTGCTGCTGTACTTCGCCGGTTACGTCCTGCTCGCCGGCGCCCGTCTGGTCCCGGCCGCCGTCATGACCTTTGGTCGGGGGCCGGGGACCGGGGACGGCGGACGGCCGCTCGGCTGGGGCGACCGGCCGGAGCTGGCGCGGGCCTGCCGGCTGTCGATGGGGATCGGCCTGGTGGCGATGCTGCTCGGCATGTGAGCGCACGATGTGAGCCATCCCTGGGCAAAGGCGTTGTCTGCGTCACTTCGCCGGCACGGACCGTACCCGCGAGCGGCCTCGCGCTCATAGGGTGTCGACCATGATGGTCCCCGTGGCCCTGCTGTTGCTCGGCGCCCTGACGGCCGTCGCCGCCCCGCGGCTGCTCGCCCGGGCCGACTGGCCGGACCGCGAACCGGTCGTGGCCCTCTGGGTGTGGCAGTGCGTGGTGGCGGGCGTCCTGCTGTGCTGTGTCCTGTCGATGACGCTCAGCGCGTCGGCGGCCTGGCAGGAGGTGCGGGGGCAGGTGTTCGCACGGGCTCCGCGCACGGTCGTGGACGCCTACGCGCTCGGCACGGCCGGTCCCTGGGCGGCGCCCACCGCCGTACTGCTCGCCTCGGGCGGCCTGTGGAGCCTCGCGATGCTGGTGCGCGAGGTCGTACGGGCCCGCGCCCGGCGGCGTGTCAGGCGGGCCGAACTCCTCGTGCGTGCCCTGCCCCGCTGTTGCCGGGCGAGGAACCGGCGGGCGGCAGGCTGGTGGTGCTGGAGGGCGAGCGCCCCGACGCCTGGTGGCTGCCCGGTACGGCACCCCGTCTGATCATCACGACGGCCGCCCTGCGTCGACTGAAAGGGCGTCAGCTGGATGCCCTGATCGCCCATGAGCAGGGCCACGCACAGGCCCGGCACGACTGGCTGCTGCACTGCTCGGCGGCGTTGGCGGGCGGATTCCCGCAGGTGCCGGTGTTCGCCGCGTTCCGTGACGAGATGCACCGGCTGGTCGAACTGGCCGCCGACGACATGGCCTCCCGGCGCTTCGGCCGGCTGACGACCGCGCTCGCCCTGGTCGGGCTCAACGAGGAGCGAGGCGTGTTCGGTCCCTGCCCCACTCCGCAGGCCCATGTGCCGCAGCGGGTGCACCGACTGCTGGCTCCCCCGGACCGGCTACCCGCACGGCACCGGCTGCGTCTGACGGCGGTGGCGACGCTGGTGCCCGCGCTTCCCATCCTGGTGGCCCTGACGCCGGGCCTGCACGCCCTCGGCTGACACCCGGGCGGCGACGGCCGACAGTCGCCGGTCACCGGTCCTCTGTCGGCCGCCCCCTGTCGCCCGTCCCCTGCCGGCTGCGTCCTGCCGGCTGTTGCCCATGTGCATGTCGCCGGTCGGCGATCTTCTGCCGACGGTCGACGATCTCCTGCCCCGGTCGGCGGTCTCTCGTCGACGTCGCCGGTCTCCTGCGGACATTCGACTGCCGGTCGACCACCATCGACGGCCTCCGGCAGGCGGTCCCCGATCTCCTTCCGGCGGTCGCCGGTCGGCTGTCGGCTGCGCAGGTCGCCGGTCGGCTGTCGGCTGTCGGCAGTGGTCCGCCGCGCGTGCCGTGACCGGACGGGCGCGGTCAGGCCGACGGCCCCTGCCGTCCGGCCCCGATAAGGTCGCCGCATGACTGCCGTGTTGTTCGACTTCTCCGGGACGCTGTTCCGCATCGAGTCCGCCGAGTCCTGGCTGCGGGCGGTACTGGACGAGACGGGGCACGTCCTGTCCGAGCCAGAACTGAAGGCGAGGGCACGGGACTTGGAGACGGCCGGTGCGCTGCCGGGCGGTGCGGCGCCGGCGGAGCTGCCGGCCGGCCTGGCCGGGCTCTGGGCGGTGCGGGACGAGAGCGCGGAGCTGCACCGGGCCGCGTACACGGGACTGTCCCGGCGGGTGCCGCTGCCCGATCCCGGGCTGCACGACGCGCTGTACGAACGGCACAAGACCCCGGCCGCCTGGTCCCCCTATCCGGACGCCGCCGAGGTGCTGCGCACCCTCCGCGAGCGCGGGATCGGCGTGGGCGTGGTCAGCAACATCGGCTGGGATCTGCGCCCGGTGTTCCGCGAGCACGGGCTCGACGGGTACGTGGACGCGTACGTGCTGTCGTACGAGCACGGCGTGCAGAAGCCCGACCCGCGGCTGTTCTCGGTCGCCTGCACGGCGCTCGGTGCCGATCCGCGGGACACGGTGATGGTGGGCGACAGCAAGGTGGCCGACGGTGGGGCGGCCGCGCTCGGCTGCCGGGTGCACTTCGTCGATCACCTGCCGGTGTCGGACCGCCCGGACGCGCTGCTGCCGGTGCTGGACCTGGTGGGCTGAGACCCCTGGGCGCCGTCCGCCGCAGACTCCACCGTCCACCCCGCTCACGGCACCACACGCACCTGGCGTCAGCCCCGTCCTTGCGCCGTCCGCCTGAGACGATCCCCCGCGTCGCCCCAGACGGACGGCAGCCCTGGACGGGGCCCGCACATGGCGGTGCCCCTCGCGTTGAGTATAGTTGGCTGGCAGCCAGTCAACGCAGGAGTTACAGGATGTCCCCGCGCAGCGCCTCGGTCAACGAAGAGTTGCGGCGACGTTCCCGGGAGCGGCTGTTGCAGGCCGCCGTGGAGCTGGTCGACGAGCACGGCTTCGAGGCCACCACCCTGGGCGACATCGCGGACCGTGCCGGTTCGGCGCGGGGACTGGTGTCGTACTACTTCCCCGGCAAGCGCCAGTTGGTGCAGTCCGCCGTGCACCGGCTGATGCACCGCACGCTGGAGGAGGCGCTGGAGCGGGAGCCGCACACCGACGACGGCCGGGAGCGCCTGGCGCGGGCGATCGACTCGATCCTGGGTCTGGCCCGCGACCGGCCGGTGCTGATGCGCCAGCACATGGCGGGGCTGCTGCAGGCGGAGGGCTTCGTGCAGTGTCCGGAGCAGCGCCGGCTGTCGGAGCTGCTCGGCGACACGGTCGCCCGGTGCGGTTCACAGGACGTCGCCGCCGACTATCCGATGCTGCGGGCCCTGTTGATGGGCGCCGTGTACGCCGCGCTGGTGCCGGGGGTGCCGATGCCGGTTCCGGCGCTGCGGGCCGAGCTGTTCCAGCGGTACGGGCTCGACTGGGAGTCGGGGCAGCCGCCGGAGAAGGAGAGGGGCGAGGGGGCGAGGGAGCGGGATCTGTCCCGGTTCTTCGCCACGGAGGAGCGTCCGGGCGGTTCCTGAGGGCCGCGTCAGCCGTCGGGGACCGAATCCGCCTCACTCCCGGCGTGCGTGGCGGGGCGTCAGGAATCCGGCGTCCCGTGCCTGGGCGATCAGCCTGAGGGAGCGTCGGCGGCTGCGGCCGGTCGCGTTCATGACGGCGAGCACCGGGTCGACGCCCGCCTCCTGCGCGGCGCGGTACTCCCGCGCGACCAGTCGGCTGCCCTCCACGCCACGTGCCCGGACCGGCCGGGCGCGCTGCGGTCCCGCGCAGTGCACGTCCTCGTCCTCCGCCTCGTCGCCCGCTTCCGGTTCGCCCCCGTGCTCCGGCCGCTCCTCGTCGTCCTCGCCGCTCGCACCGTTCTCGTCGTACGGCCGCTCCACCACGCGGGGCTCGAGCCGCTCCACCCCGCAGGACTGGAACAGCGGGCCCTCGATCCAGTCCGCGAGCACCGTGAGATCGGCGAGGGACAGGGCCGGCTCGGCCCGTACGTCCTCGATGGACACACGTCCCTCGTGCAGGACGGCCAGGGCGTCGACGCGCGCGCCGTCCGGGAAGGCCAGCCGTACCTGGAACCAGGACGTGACGTCGCCGTGCTCCTGCTCGTCGCCGTGCTGCCGCACCTTCCACGCGGGCCACACGGACACCGCGCCGTCCGCCGTGTTCCGGCCGGAAAGATGAAGAAAGGACGCTTCTGGCACACACGCAACGTAATCGCGTCATCACCCTCCATACGGTGGGACACGCGTCGGCGTCACCCCGCCGGACCCTGCCCGGACGGGCCGGGGGATGCCATGCTGGAGCCGTTCGCACGCCACCTCCTTCCCCTTCGGCCGAGGAGTCCCGCTGTGCTGCGTATCGCCGTCGTCGGTTCGGGACCGAGCGGGTGCTACACCGCCCAGACCCTGGTCCAGCTGGACCCCGAGGTGTGCGTGGACGTCCTGGACCGGCTGCCGTGCCCGTACGGCCTGGTCCGGTACGGCGTCGCCCCGGACCACGAGAAGATCAAGTCTCTGCAGGGCAGCCTGAGGTCGGTGCTGGAGCACGAGCGGGTGCGGTTCCTCGGCGGGGTCCGGGTGGGTGGCCCCGGCGGGCTGCCGGTCGAGCGGCTGCGGGAGCTGTACCAAGCGGTGGTGTACTGCGTGGGTGCCGCCACCGACCGCCGGCTCGGGATTCCGGGCGAGGAGCTGCCGGGCAGTTGGTCGGCGACCGACTTCGTGGCCTGGTACAGCGCGCATCCGGACGCGGCCGACGCCGACTTTCTGCGCGGGGTGCGGTCGGCCGTGGTCATCGGCGTGGGCAATGTGGCGGTGGACGTCACGCGGATGCTGGTGCGGGGCGGGGAGGAGCTGCGGCCGACGGACATTCCGCAGGCCGCGCTGGACGCGCTGACGGCGAGCGGGGTCGGCGAGGTGCACATGGTGGGCCGGCGTGGCCCGGCCCAGGCCCGCTTCACCACCAAGGAGCTGCGCGAGCTGGGCGGGCTGCCCGGTACCGAGGTCACCGTCGACCCGGGCGATCTGGCGCTGGATCCGGCCGATCCCGGCGCGCTTCCCACCGTGCAGCGGCGCAATCTGGAGGTGCTGCGCGGCTGGTCCGACCGGTCCTCGGCCGATGCCGTCCGGCGTGTCCGGCTGCGGTTCTTCCTGCGCCCGGTGGAACTGCTCGCCGACGGGGGCCGGGTGGGCGCCGTGCGCTTCGAGCGGACGGCGCCGGACGGTCGGGGCGGGGTGACGGGCACCGGCCGGTTCGAGGAGGTGCCGGCCCAGTTGGTGCTGCGTTCGGTGGGCTATCACGGAGTGCCGCTGGACGGGCTGCCGTTCGACGCGGCGAGCGGCACGGTGCCCCACACGGCCGGTCGTGTCGTACGCGACGGTGTGCCGTGTCCCGGGGAGTACGTCGCTGGATGGATCAAGCGCGGTCCGACCGGTGTCATCGGCAGCAACCGGCCCTGCGCCAAGGAGACGGCGGCCTCCCTGCTCGCGGACGTTCCCGCCCTGATGCACCGGCGGGTGCCCCGGGACCCCGTGCCGGCGCTGCGGGCGGCCGGGATCGAGCCGGTGCCGTGGGCGGGGTGGCTGGCGATCGAGCAGGCCGAGGCCGAGCTGGGCGCACGGCTGGGGCGGAGCGTGGTGAAGCTGTCCGACTGGGACTCGCTGCTCACGGCGGCCCGGTCGGCATAGGCCTGGTGGCCGGGGATGCGTGGGCCGCCGGGCGAGCATGACACACACCGGCAACAGTCCGGAAATCAACAAACTGTGCAAGACGCTTACCGTCTCGTCCTGTTCGGATGCCACCCCCCGCCCGAGCACCGTTGGAGTGCCCATGGCCACCACAGACGTCCATCCCGTCGACGAGATACCACCGGTACGGCAGTTGGCGGCCTTCGGGCTGCAGCATGTGCTGGCGATGTACGCGGGCGCTGTCGCCGTCCCGCTGATCGTGGGCGGCGCGATGAAGCTCTCACCGGCCGATCTGGCGTATCTCATCACCGCTGATCTGCTGGTGTGCGGGATCGCCACGCTGATCCAGTGCGTCGGCTTCTGGCGGTTCGGCGTCCGGTTGCCGATCATGCAGGGCTGTACGTTCGCGGCCGTTTCGCCGATGGTGCTCATCGGGACGACGGGCGGCGGATTGCCCGCGGTCTACGGCTCGGTGATCGTCGCGGGTCTGGCGATCATGCTGCTCGCACCGGTCTTCGGCAGGCTGTTGCGGTTCTTCCCGCCATTGGTGACCGGCACGGTCATCCTGATCATCGGGGTCTCGCTGCTGCCGGTTGCGGGCGACTGGGCGGCGGGCGGTGCCGGCTCGAAGGACTTCGGGGAGCCGAGGAACCTGGCACTGGCGGCGTTCGTGCTGGCGGTGGTGCTGGCCGTGCAGCGGTTCGCGCCGCCCGCGCTCGGCCGGATCGCCGTCCTGATCGGGATCGCGGTGGGTCTGGCCGTGGCGGTGCCGTTCGGGTTCACCGACTTCGGCGGGGTCTCCGAGGCCGGCTGGCTGGGCATCAGTACGCCGTTCCACTTCGGGGCGCCGACCTTCAGGGTCTCCGCCATCGTGTCGATGCTGGTGGTCGCTCTGGTGACCATGACCGAGACGACCGGTGACCTCGTCGCGGTGGGCGAGCTGGCCGGGCGGAGGGTCGAGCCGCGCCCGCTCGCCGACGGGCTGCGTGCGGACGGTCTGTCGACGGTGCTGGGCGGAGTGTTCAACACCTTCCCGTACACGGCGTACGCGCAGAACGTGGGCCTGGTCGGGCTGACCCGGGTGCGCAGCCGCTGGGTGGTCGCGGCGGCGGGTGGGATCCTGGTGCTGCTCGGTCTGCTGCCCAAGCTGGGTGCGGTGGTCGCGGCGATCCCGGCGCCGGTGCTGGGCGGGGCCGGACTGGTGATGTTCGGGACGGTTGCGGCGAGCGGGCTGCGGACGCTGGCCCGGGTCGACTTCACGGGCACCCAGAATCTGACGGTGGTGGCCGTGTCGGTGGCGATCGGCATGCTGCCGGTGGGGGTGCCGACGGTCTACGAGAGGTTCCCGGACTGGTTCCAGACGGTGATGAACAGCGGGATCAGCGCGGGCTGCATGTCCGCGATCGCACTGAACCTGCTCTTCAACCACCTTCCGGGGAAGGCCGGTTCAGCGGCCGTCGCCGAGGCGGACGGACTGCCGGTCCGCGGCGGCGAGGAGGCTGTCGAGCAGTCCCGGGAAGAGACCGTCTAGGTCGTCCCTGCGCAGCACGTTCATCTTGGCCGTGCCCCGGTAGACCTGCCGGATGACCCCGTTCTCGCGCAGCACGCGGAAGTGGTGTGTGGAGGTGGACTTGGTCACCGGCAGGTCGAACTGCGAGCAGATCAGCTCCGCCTCGCGCGCGGCGAGTTCGCGCACGATCAGCAGGCGCATCGGGTCGGAGAGCGCGTGCAGCACGCCCTCCAGGCGGATCTCCGCGCGCTCCGGGTGCGGCAGCGCGCGGCCGGCGGTGGCGGTCTCGGTCACGGCGGCTGCCCTTCGTCGCGGAGCTCCCTCGGTCGCCATCATTGTACGAGGGTCATCGTAGTTTGACATCCCTCGTAGTACGAGGTTTATCGTACGAGGCGACCACGGTCCCGTGACGAACGGAGTCTGACGTGAGCGCCCTCTTCGAGAGCATCACCCTGCGCGAAGTGACCATTCCGAACCGGGTGTGGATGCCCCCGATGTGCCAGTACTCGGCCGTACCGGAGGGCCCGCTTACGGGCGCCCCCGGCGACTGGCACTTCGCGCACTACGGGGCGCGTGCCTCGGGCGGCACCGGCCTGATCGTCGTGGAGGCCACCGCGGTCGCGCCGGAGGGCCGGATCTCCCCGTACGACCTCGGCATGTGGAACGACACGCAGGTGGAGGCCTTCCGCCGGATCACCGGCTTCCTCAGCGCCCGGGGCACGGTGCCGGGCGTCCAGCTCGCTCACGCCGGCCGCAAGGCGTCCACCGACCGGCCGTGGAAGGGCGGCGCGCCGCTCGGACTGCAGGCGCGCGGCTGGCAGCCGGTCGCCCCGAGCGCGGTGCCCTTCGACGAGCGCCACCCCGTGCCCACCGAGCTGACGGTGGACGGGATCCGGGAGATCGTCGGCCAGTTCGCGGCCGCGGCACGCCGGGCGCTCGCCGCCGGGTTCGAGGTCGCCGAGATCCACGGTGCCCACGGCTACCTGATCAACGAGTTCCTCTCACCACACTCCAATCACCGCACCGACGCCTACGGCGGCTCGTACGAGAACCGCACCCGGTTCGCCCTGGAGGTCGTCGATGCCGTACGGCGGGTGTGGCCCGAGGACAAGCCGCTGTTCTTCCGCATCTCGGCCACCGACTGGCTCCAGGGCGGCGGCTGGACCCCGCAGGACACGGTCCGCTTCGCCCATGACCTGCACACGCACGGCGTCGATTTGCTCGACGTGTCCACCGGCGGCAACGCCTCCGGCGTGACCATCCCGACCGGGCCCGGCTACCAGGTGCCGTTCGCCGCCCGGGTGAAGGCCGAGACCCCGCTGCACGTCGCCGCCGTGGGCCTGATCACCGAGGCCGGGCAGGCGGAGAAGATCGTGGCGAACGGCGAGGCCGACGCCGTCCTGCTGGGCCGTGAGCTGCTGCGCAACCCGTCCTGGGCCCGGCACGCCGCTCGCGAGCTGGGCGGCGAGGTCCGGGTGCCGGAGCAGTACCACCGCTCGGTCTGAGCCCGGCCGGACGGACCGAGCACCCGCCGGCCGGCTCAGCTCGGCAGCAGCCGGGTGACCGTTTCCTCCAGGCGGGGCAACACCCGCTGTCCCGCCAGGGCCAGGACGATCGCCGCGAGGACCCCGGCCCAGGCGACCGGGCCGAGCGGGGTGCAGCCGACGGCCTGGCTGACGACGGGGATCTGCACCGCCGCGACCAGCGCTGCCGCGGAACCCAGGCAGGTGATCTGCACCAGGTGGCTGTCGCGCCGGTCCAGCCAGGTCTGCGCGAGCTGGGTGCCGACGACCCCGCACAGCGCCATCGTGCTGGAGCGGCGTGCGGTGCCCGGGGTGAAGCGGCCGAACAGCCAGGCCGTCACCGCGCCCAGGCAGGTGGTGAGCGCCCGGTGCCGGATCTGCCGCAGAAGGGGCGCACCGAGCACGGCGGAGGCGTCCTCCGGGGCTCCGCCGTGGGCGCCCGCCGTGCCGGGCTGTGCGTCCCGGGCCGGGCCGCCGCGGGCGCGTGGCGTTGCTCGCTCGTCCTCCCGCTCGGTGACCGCGACCGCCATCGAGGGGAACAGGTCGGTGAAGAGGTTCACCATGAGCATCTGCCGGGTGGACAGCGGTGCCCGGCCGGACAGCAGGGTGCCGATGATGCCGAACCCGACCTCGCCCGCATTGCCGCCGATGAGGATGGCGATGGCGTCGGCCACGCTGTGCCACAGCGCCCGGCCCTCGTCGATCGCGGCGATCAGGACCGTCAGATCGTCGTCGGTGAGGACGATGTCGGCGGCGTTGCGCGCGGCGGCCGAACCGCGCGCGCTGATCCCGACGCCGATGTCGGCGGCGCGGATCGCCGCGGCGTCGTTGGCGCCGTCGCCGACCATGCCGACCACCCGTCCGGCGTCCCGCAGCGCCTCCACGACCTGGAGCTTCTGCTCGGGTGCCACGCGCGCCACCACGCTCGCGTCCCGCAGCATCCGGGCCCTGGCCCCCCGGTCCGCCGCGGCCAGTTCGTCCCCCGTGACCACCACGGTGTCCGCGGGCCAGCCCAGCTCGGCGGCGATGGCCCGCGCGGTCTGCGGATGGTCGCCGGTGAGCATGACCGGTCGTACCCCTTCGTCGAACAGGCCCTCCACCAGCGCCGTGGAGGTCTCGCGCGGCACGTCGGACAGGGCGAGCAGTCCGGTGAAGTCCAGCTTCCGCAGCGGCTGTTCGAGGACGTCGGCCGGCTCCTCGCCGGGGCCGAGCCGCCGTTCGGCCACCGCGAGCACCCGCAGACCCTCGCCCGCCAGCGCCCGGGCCGCCTCGAAGGAGTGCTCGGGCAGACCGGAGCAGGCGGGCAGCACGGTCTCCGGGGCGCCCTTGACCACCAGCACGACCGGGCCGGCGCCGCTGCGGCCGACGGCGGCGGCGTATCCGCGTGCCGCCTCGAACGGCTGGTCCGCGAGCTGGGTCCAGTCCGGGTCGGGGCCCGCCGCGTCCAGCACGGCCTCGTCGGTGGCGTGCACGGGCTGCTCGGCCCCGCCGTCGATGCGCGGGCAGGCGCGGGCGGCGGCCCGGACGGCGCCGGCGGAGCCGGGGTCGTCCACCGCGCGAACCGTGCCGTCGGCGTCGGAGGTGCGCACCAGGCGCAACCGGTTCTCGGTGAGCGTGCCGGTCTTGTCGAAGCAGAAGGTGTCCATGCGGCCCAGCGCCTCCAGGGTGCGCGGGGTGCGCACGAGCACACCGTCGTGGCTCAGCCGCCTGGCGGCCGCCAACTGCGCGACCGTGGCCACCAGCGGCAAACCCTCCGGTACGGCGGCGACGGCCACCGCCACGCCACCGCTGACCGCCTCCCGGATGGGAGTGCCGCGCAGCAGCGCCAGGCTCGTCACCGCGGCGCCGCCCGCCAAGGTCAACGGCATCGCCTTGCGGGTGAGTTCCTGCAGCCGGGCCTGGACGCCGCCGGCCGGGGGGGTGCGGGCGGCGAGGTGGACGGCGCGGGCGGCCTCCGTGTGCTCACCGGTCTCGACGACCACGGCGCGGGCCTGGCCCGCCACGACGGTCGTCCCCTCGAAGACCATGCAGCGCCGGTCGGCGACCGTGGCGTGCGGGGTCGGGTCCGTCTGCTTCTCCACCGGCAGCGACTCGCCGGTCAGGGCGGACTCGTCGACCTCCAGGCCCTCCTGCCACAGCAGCCGGGCATCGGCGGGCACCACGTCGTCCGCCTTCAGCTGGATCACATCGCCCGGACGCAGCCTGCCCGCCTCCACGGTGCGGGTGCCGCCGGCCGGTGCCTCGCCCTGCGGCGGAACCAGCCGTGCCTTCTGCTGCTGGTCGGCGAGCAGCCCGGACAGCGCCCGCTCGGCACGCAGCCGCTGGATGCCGCCGACCAGGGCGTTCAGATCCAGGGCACCGATGACGAGCAGGGCGTCCACGACCGAGCCGAGGATCGCCGACGCCGCCGAGCCGACCGCGAGGACCGGTGTGAGGGGGTCGTGGAGTTCGCCGCGCACGGCCCGGCCGAGCCGGTAGGTCCAGCGCACGGGCGTGGCGGCCGGATACCGGGCGACACCGGCGGCGGCCTTGCGCGCGCGGGAGGTCAGTTCCTCGAACCCGCCGTGTTCCTCGGCGGGTTCCTGCTCCAGTCGCTTCCGGGCCTGCTCCGGTGCCAGTTCGTGCCAGTGCACGCGCGGCCGCGGATGCGGGTGCCGGGCCGTCGCCACGGCGAAGGCCGCGCGCGCCCCGGACACCAGGGCCGACACGGCGGCGGCGTCGACCGGGGCGTGGCGCAGTCCCGGCAGGGCGGCGAACCGACCGTGGCCGCCGCCGGACTCGCCCACGGCCACGAGCAGTCCGGACAGGGCGGCGCCGGAGCGGGCCAGGATCTGCGCGTGCCCGCTGACGGTACGGGCGGCCGGGACGGCGGTCAGCACCCGCCATACGTCGGGCAGTCCGTGCAGGGCGAGGAGATCCGCGCCCCAGACCACGGCGCCCGCCTGGTCGGTGAGAGCCACGGCGATGTCGGCGGCGCGCAGCCCGGCCAGGACGTCGTGGTCGTCGGCCGAGCGCACCCGGGCGACGGTGAGCACCCCGCCCCCGTCACCGCGCGCCTGGTAGACCACGTCGTCCAGCGGACGGCGCGCGTCCACCACCTGGTCGGCGAGACCGACGAAGTCCTCCAGGGCGGGGTCGTCCACGAGCACCACCCGCAGACGGGCCCTGCGTGCCGCGTCCAGCACCGGTTCGGCCCACGGGTCCGGTTCGCCCTCGTCGGTACGCAGCACATCGGCGTCCAGGACGATCGTGCCGACCATCTCCAGTCGGCGCAGCCGGTCCGGGTCACGGACCAGGACGCCGGTGCGGGCGAGCGCGGCGCTCAGCAGCGCGTGGAAGGCCGCGGGACCGTAGCGGGCGGCCTTCGGCGAGCCGGCGAGAACCGCTTCCGCCGCCTCCGCGCCGTTGTGCTTGACCAGGAGGGTGGCCGCCGCGCCCAGCACACTGCCCGCCGAGGCGTGCTCGGCGTACTCCTGGGCCGGCGATTCCCGCAACGGGGGACGGGGGGCGCCGCCCGCCGGGAGGCTGACGCGGCCGGGCGCGCACAGTTCGTCGTGCACCGTGTCGAAGGCGGCGGCGCGGGCCACCGTCTCGGCCACCTGGCAGGCCCGCAGGGCGCCGTCGAGAACAAGGGAGGCGGGAGTCTGCCCGGCACCGTGGACGGCGGCGTTGGCGCAGGCCAGCGTGAGATCCATGCCGGTGTCCCCCAGCACGCCGCGCAGCCAGGCGCGAAAGCGCGGGTTCTCCCGCAGCAGCGTCACCACCGCGGTCGCCAGGCGGGGCGTGGGCGGCAGCCGCAGCGCGTACGCGGTGGCCGCGACGCCGATGCCCACGGTGTCGGCGGCGAGTGCGGCCACGGCCGCGCGCACCCCGGCCGGGTCGGCGGGGTGCGTGGTCTCCTCCACGTCGCCGCCGGACAGCACGAGCCCGTGCCGCTCGGCCAGGTCCGCGGCGTGGCTCATGACCTCGTCGGCGGCCTCCTCCCCGGTCGCGGTCACGACCAGGCGCGCGAGCCCCTGGTCCCAGTACGCGACGAGGACGTCGGGCCGCTCCGCGAGCGTCTCGGCCATCCGGCGTGCGAGGTGCGCCGTGCCGCCCGCGCGCCGCACCTGTTCCCGCTCCACCGGTCGCAGGGCCAGATGGGCACGCGGGCCGGCCCGCCAGTGGTCACCGGCGCCGGGCAGCGCGTTGCGCGCGACCCGTGCCACCCGTACGGCGGCGTCCGCGCCGCGCACTCCGGCACGTGCCGTTCCCGCGGCGGCGCCGGCGGCCAGCCCGACCGCCGGTGCCAGCAGGCGCGGCGCGCCGGGCAGCAGCCGTGCGGCCACCGAGGGCACCGTCAGCAGTCCGAACCCCATGGCCCTCCTCAGAGCGTGGTGCGGTCGGGGCGCGCGGTGGGACCGAGCGGCCTGCCCGCCGAGCCCTCGGCCCGGTGGGCGGTCCGGCCGGTCCCGGACGCCTCGGCGGTGCTCGCGGCCCTGCTGCTCCCGGATGTCCGACCGCCTCCGCGTGTCCCGGTGCCGGACGTACGACTCACTTCGGAACCGCCGGCCGCCGCGGTGCCGACGCCAGGGGCGGGCTCCGGGTGCCGGCCGCCCCCGCCGGTCGGCGGATGCGCGGGCCGGGGCTGGGTGAGCCAGGCCACGGCCGCGCCGGTGAGGGCCACGGGCCACTCCACCACGCCCGCCGCTCCGAGCACTCCGGCGCCCGCGTACACCGCCAGGCGCCGGCCGCGCGGCGACACCGCCCCGATCTTGTCCAGGGTTTGCTCAGCGACCCTGCCCACCGCCCCGGCGCCGGGCGCCCTGCGCAGGGCCGAGGCCGCGTCGCGCAGGGGCGCCGTGAGGGCCGACGACGACTTCTGCTCAGCCATGACTCTCCTCGGGTGAGTTCTCCTCGCGTGCCCCGCGAGTGCCCGCCACCGCGCTGGTCATCCCCGCTTTCAGCCCCCGGGGACTTCCTCTTCCCAGGGAACCCCTCGCACCGCGCCCGCGCCACCCGCGCCGGACGGGCGCCCCGGCCCGGCGACCCCGGCGTCCGCCCGAGCCGGATGCACCCGACGCCCGACTGGCCGCGCGGGCGCGGCCCGGGTCCACCTCGTGCGACGGGTACGGCGGGGGCGGCTCGTGGACGAAACCGGCCGTGTCCGATTTCGACGGCCGCTGCCGTAGCGCCGACATCGCCTGTGTCGGCCCGAGTTTCACGTGCGTGGCGGACCGCACCGTGTGGCACCACGTGGACGAGCGGCTTGCCTGCGCCCCGGTCTCCGGGCGAGGGCCGAGGCGGTCATGCGGCGCGTTCCCCGCGCCCCCCGGACGCGGCCAGTTCCCGCTGGTAGCCGGCGTAGGCGGTGCGCAGGGCCTCTCCGGGCCAGTCGGCGGGCAGGAGCCCGGGCGGCAGGACGGGGTCGGTGAGCAGGTGGCGTACGGCGGCGGCGTACGCGGTGAGGCGGTCCGCGGGGGTGCGGGCGGCCTGCGTGCGGGCGAGGAGTGCGCGTGCGGTGGCCGCCCAGGAGTCCAGTGGCCAGAGCCGGGCGGCCAGGTCCTGCGGGGCATCGTCGGGGCGCGCGGTGTACGTCCGGGCGACCGGGGCCAGGGTTTCCGGCAGGGCGCGGTCGAGGTTGGCCGGGCGCAGCCACACTCCCTCGCGGAGTTCGGCCAGCCGGAGCGCGGTCAGCCGGGCGCGCAGTTCGGCGCGTTCGGCGGGGCCGCGCCCGGTCGCGGTGATCACCACCATCTCCCAGTCGCCGTCCCATGCGCGCGTGCCGGGGCGCAGTGCCTCGTCCTGGCGCCGCTGGCGGGCGAGCAGCCGGTCGCTGAGCCGGTAGACGGCGTCGCTGCGGCGCAGGTCGCCGGCGGTCACCATCCGGCTCAGCGCGGCCCGCAACGTGGAACCGCCGACGCCGAAGGGCTCCACCAGCCGGACGAGGTCCTTCACCGGCATCTCGGCAGGGTGCGCGCCGAGAAGCAGGCTCAGCACGACCGACCGCGCGGACAGCGGCCGCAGGCCCGCGTGCTGCGGTGCCTGCCGGGGTGCCTGCGCCGGCTCGGGAGAGACGTTCATGCGCATGGGCACGTACTGTACGTGCACCACCGTGTTGCACTATTGCTACAGCCGCAGCGAGAGTGCAACATTCTTCCATGGTCCCGATTCCCGCGCAGTCGCCGTCGCACGCGCAGCCTCAGCCGCAGTACGCCACGCACGACGTCACCAACCAGGCCCCGCCCCTGGCCCCGTACGACGCCTCCGACGACCCTGCGCTGCTGGCGGGACTGCGCCGGGAGGGCGCCGCATGGGCCGAGGAGGACATCCGGCGCCTGGGGGCGCGCGCCGGCAGCGTCGAGGCGCAGGAGTGGGGCGAGCTGGCGAACCGCCACGAGCCGGTCCTGCGCACCCACGACCGCTACGGCCACCGCGTGGACGAGGTGGAGTTCCATCCCAGCTGGCACCACCTGATGCGCACGGCGGTCGCCGAGGGCCTGGCGGGCGCGCCCTGGGCCGAGGCGCGGCCCGGCGCCCATGTGGCCCGCACGGCGGGCGGACTGGTGTGGGGGCACACGGAGGCCGGGCACGGCTGCCCGACGTCGATGACGTACGCCGCCGTACCCGCGCTGCGCGCCCAGCCGGATCTGGCCAAGGTCTACGAACCGCTGCTGACCAGCCGGGAGTACGACCCCGAACTGCGGGTGCCGGCCGAGAAGCCGGGGCTGCTCGCGGGGATGGGCATGACGGAGAAGCAGGGCGGTTCGGACGTCCGGACGAACACCACGGTGGCCACGCCCACCGGCGAACCCGGCGTGTACACGCTGCGCGGGCACAAGTGGTTCACGTCGGCGCCGATGTGCGACGTCTTCCTGGTGCTGGCGCAGGCGCCGGGCGGGTTGTCCTGCTTCCTGGTGCCGCGTGTCCTGCCCGACGGCAGCCGCAACACCTTCCGCATCCAGCGACTGAAGGACAAGCTCGGCAACCGGTCCAACGCCTCCTCGGAGCCTGAGTTCGACCGGACGGTGGCCTGGCTGGTGGGACCCGAGGGCCGGGGCGTGAAGACCATCATCGAGATGGTCAACTGCACCCGGCTGGACTGTGTGATGTCCTCGGCCGCCCTGATGCGCAAGACGCTGGTCGAGGCGGGACATCATGCCCGGCACCGCAGCGCGTTCGGCGCCCGGCTGGTCGAGCAGCCGCTGATGCGCAACGTCCTGGCTGACCTGGCGCTGGAGTCGGAAGCGGCGACGACGCTCACGCTGCGGCTGGCCGGCGCAGCCGATCGCGCGGTGCGCGGGGACGCCGGAGAGCGGGCGTTCCGGCGGATCGCCACCGCCATCGGCAAGTACTGGGTCACCAAGCGGGGTCCGGCGTTCACCGCGGAGGCGCTGGAATGCCTGGGCGGCAACGGCTACGTCGAGGATTCCGGTATGCCGCGGCACTACCGGGAGGCTCCGTTGCTGTCGATCTGGGAGGGCTCGGGCAACGTCAACGCGCTCGACGTACTGCGCGCCCTCGGTCGCGAACCGGACACCGCCGAGGCCCTGTTCAGCGAGCTCGCTCTCGCACGCGGCGCGGATGCCCGCCTGGACGCGACGGTGGCCGCGCTCCAGGACGAGTTGGCCGAAACGGACCAGGTGGGTGCCCGGCGGCTGGTGGAGCGAATGGCGCTCGCCCTCCAGGCCTCCCTGCTGGTCCGGCACGCTCCGCACCCGGTGGCGGACGCCTTCTGCGCGAGCCGGCTGGGCGGCGACTGGGGGCACGCCTTCGGCACGCTGCCCGCCGCAACGGACCTCGGCACGATCCTGGAGCGTGCCCTGCCCGGCCTGAACTGACCCCTCTCCCCGGGCGGGCGCGCCCGTCCCGGCGGGCGCGTGCGGGCCGCTGCCGCCCTGGCCGGTGACAGCCGACGGATCGCACACAGTCAGTGTGCGGCTCCGGAACGTTGTCGGTGCCGTGGTGCACACTCGCGACCAGGTGGCACTCGTCTGGGGAGGACAACGTGTTCACGGGGATCGACGAGGTCGACTGGGCCTCGCTGCGGCACGCGTACGGCAGCGCGGAGGACGTGCCCGGATGGTTACGGGCACTGGCCTCCGCGGACACCGTCGAGCGGGCGACCGCGCTCGACGGGATGCACGGCGCGCTGCACCACCAGGGGCGTGTGTACGACTCGGCGCTGGCCTGCGTCCCGTTCCTGCTCTCGCTCGTGGCCCGCGAGGAGGTGCCGGACCGGGGCGGCATCGTGGAACTGCTCATGGGTATCGGCGCGCAGGGCGCGGACGGGGACCCGCGGGCGCGGGAGGCGGTGTGCTCGGGCGGCGAGGTCTTCGTCCGGCTCACCGGGGACCCGGACCCGGCGGTGCGCCGGGCGACCGCCGGGGCCCTCGTGCACTTCGCCACCGGGCCGGCGCGGGTCCTGGGCCTGTTACGGCAGTGGCTGCGAGCCGAGCGGGACGACCGGGTCCTGCTCGCCCTCACCGAGGCGCTCGCGCTGTTCGTCCGCCGGTACCCCGCGCACGCCGACGCCGCGGTGGACCTGCTGGCCGAGCAGAGCGCGCCGCCGTACGCGCCGGGGCTGCGGCTCGCGGCACTCGGCCAGCTCGCCCTCGTGGCGCCCGACCGGCTGCCCGCCGATCCGGTGCCGACGGCGGTCCGGCTGCTGCGGGAGCGCTCCGCGCGCCGCGCCCGCACCTGCGAGCCGGCCACCGACTCCCTGGTCGGGCGAATACGGCGGTTGCGCCCGTCCGACGAGGAGGGCTCCCGGCTGCTGCGCACCCTGCACACCGCGCTGGGCGACCGCGTGGCCGACCGCGCCGCGCTCCTCGGCGGCCAGTTGACCAGCCCGGACCCGATGGACCGGTGCCAGGGCGTGTGGCTGGCGGCGGCACTGCTGCGCGGCTGGCGCGGCGACCACAGCGACACGGTCGGGCTGCTCGGCGCCCAACTGGAGGCGGAGGAGGACTGGTTGCGGGACGCGGCGGTCACCGTCCTGTCGGCGCTGTTCGCCCTGGCTGCGCCCGCCGCCGACGCCCTGCACGCCCTGGTGCGAGCCCGGCCCGACCTGTGGACGCACCGTTTCGAGCCCGGCTCCCCCACCCTGGGCGGTCCGCTCAAGGCGCTGGCCAGAACCGGCGATCCACGCGCGGTCCCGGCCCTGGCCCACCTGCTGGCAGGCCCGGCCGCACCGGTGGACCTCGGGGGCGAGCTGGCCCACCTGGGCGCCGCCGCGGCCCCGCTCGCCCCGGCGGTGCGGCAGCGGCTCGCCCGGATCCCGCCGGCCTCCGCGTCCGCCGCCCGGCTCGCCGGCCCCCTGCTCACGGCGGTCGCCGCCGTCGGGGACCGGGACGCCGTTCCGGAAGTGCTGCGGCTGCTGTCGGACGCCGCCGGGCCGGGGCCACGGGACGCGATAGCGGGCCAGGGCATCGCGGCGCTGGAGGCTCTGGGCGCCACCGCGCAGGCGGTACCGCTGCTGCGTGCTCTCCTGCACACCCGGCACGCCGCCGCGGCGGCCGGTGCTCTCTGGTCGGCTCAGCGGGACGCCACCGCCGTACTCCCCGTGCTGCTGCGGGAGTTGACCGAGGGCGGCCCGGACAGCCGTCAGCTGGCCGCCGCGCGGCTGGCCCGCCTGGGTCCCGCGGCGCGCACCGCCCTGCCCGTGTTGCGCCGCACGGCAGCCGGGTCACGGCCCGCACGGGAGCGGGTGGCGGCCGCGTGCGCGCTCTGGCACGTCGACGCCGATCCGGAGCCGGTGCTGCCCGTCTTCCGCGACGCCTGGGCGGAGGAGCCCGGAACCCGCTGCGGCATCGCCCGCTGCCTCACCGAAATGGGGCCGGCCGGCACGCCGTTACGGCACCTGGTGGAAGGCGAACTGGCCGCCCCACGCCGCCATTCGGCGCGGGCGGGCGTGGGCGCGCGGGGCATACCGGAGGACGAGGATCTGCTGAGGGCGTGCCGGGAGGTGCTGGCGGCAGTGTAGGAGTGCCACGGTCGGTCACATGCCCGGGCCGCGGCGCGGGAAGCGCGCTCCCCGGCGCCCGCACGCCGGCCGTGGTCAGACCATCCGCCCCCACTGCGGTCCGAGGCGCGCCCACTCGGTGTCCCAGGCGCGCATGCGACGGCGCTCCAGACGGCCGCGCAGGGCGAGGCCGCCGGCGAAGGGGACGGCCGCCGCGCTCACACCCACCAGGCAGCCGATCAGGACGCCCCGGAAGGTGGCCTCGGAGGCGGAGGTGGGACGGCCGGCCAGGCGGCCGTGCGCGTCGGTCCAGACGGTGACCGGCGTGCCGGGCGTGCTGCCGGGATCCACCCGGACCTGACCGGTGTGGGCGGAGCCGCCGGCCACGGTCCAGCGCACCCTGGCCCAGACCCGTTCACCGGCGGAGGCGTGGCTGTGCACGCGGGTGTTTCCGGGGGCCCGCTCCACCACGTGCGCCACCACGGGGCGCCAGTCCGTCCGCTCCCGCGCGAGTCCGTCCTCCACCGACTCGTCCGCCGCGAGACCGGCCGCGACCCCGGTCAGAACGGTCAGCAGCCAGGCGCCGAGCACCACCCAGGCCTCCACCACGTCGGCCCGGCGTTTGAGCGGGTTGCGCCGCCAGCGCCACAGCCACATCTTCGGACCACGGAACGCCTTCAAAGGCATCCTCCTCACGAGCGCACCGACCGGCCGGACCGCCCTCCCATACGTGGGAGACCGCTCCGTTGCTCACGACGAGCCGTCTCCCCGACGGTCGCACGAGAGGCCCCTCTTGCGCAGGCGCATGCCGCAACGGACCGCGGCAATCCGTGCCGATCACCGGCGACACCGCTGCGACCTGCGACGACACACGATCCTGGGGGACTGTCAGTGGTGGGGTGCACACTGGCCGACAAGCGACGACCATCTGTCTCACGACTACCTGGACGAAGGCGTCCCGGAGGTGATCGGCATGACCGAGGTACTGCTGGCAGTGGGCACCCGCAAGGGCCTGTTCATCGGGCGGCGCAGGGGCGGCGCGGCCTGGGAGTTCGACGACAGCCCGTATTTCAACGCGCAGGCGGTCTACTCGGTCGCGATCGACACCCGGGAGAACCGGCCGCGGCTGCTGGCGGGCGGTGACAGCGCGCACTGGGGCCCGTCCGTCTTCCACTCCGACGACCTCGGCCGCACCTGGACCGAGCCGTCGCAGCCGGCCGTCAAGTTCCCCAAGGACACCGGCGCCTCCCTGGAGCGCGTCTGGCAGCTGCACCCGGCCGCCGCCGAGCCCGGCGTGGTGTACGCGGGCACGGAACCGGCGGCGCTGTACCGCTCGGAGGACCGCGGCGAGAGCTTCCAGTTGGTCCGGTCGCTGTGGGAGCATCCGACGCGCTCCCAGTGGGTGCCGGGCGGCGGCGGTGAGGGACTGCACACGGTGCTCACCGACGCACGCGACCCGAGAGCGGTGACGGTGGCGGTCTCCACCGCCGGGGTGTTCCGCTCCACCGACGGCGGCGCGAGTTGGGCCCCGTCCAACTCCGGTGTGTCCGCGGTGTTCCTGCCGGATCCGGATCCGGAGTTCGGCCAGTGCGTCCACAAGATCGCCAAGGACGCGGCCGACCCGGACCGGCTCTATCTGCAGAACCACTGGGGGGTGTACCGCAGTGACGACGCGGGCGGGCACTGGACCGACATCGGCACGGATCTGCCGTCCACGTTCGGCTTCGCGGTGGCCGCCCATCCGCGCCGGGGCGGCACCGCGTACGTCTTCCCGATCAACGCCGACGCGGACCGGGTGCCCGCCGGCCACCGCTGCCGGGTCTTTCGCACCGCGGACGCCGGCCGCACCTGGGAGCCGCTGTCCAAGGGCCTGCCGGAGGAGGATCACTACGGCACGGTGCTGCGGGACGCCCTGTGCACCGACGACGCCGACCCGGCGGGCGTCTACTTCGGCAACCGCAACGGAGAGGTGTTCGCCTCCGCCGACGACGGTGACAGCTGGCAGCAGCTGGCCGCGCATCTGCCAGACGTGCTCTGCGTGCGGGCGGCAGTGATCGGCTGAGGCACGCGTGGGCCCACGGGGCGCGTCCGGGGCGGGCTTCGGCCATTGGTTGATCACCGGGCCGGGTACGGCAGTAGGGTGACGCCCGTGGCACCACGACCCTTGCATGAAATCGTCGAACCGGGCTGGGCGAAGGCCCTCGAACCCGTATCGGAGCGGATCGCGGGGATGGGTGACTTCCTGCGCGCGGAGATCGCCGCGGGACGCACCTACCTCCCGGCCGGACCGAACGTCCTGCGGGCCTTCCAGCAACCCTTCGACGAGGTAAGGGTCCTGATCGTCGGTCAGGACCCTTATCCGACGCCGGGGCACGCGGTGGGTCTGTCGTTCTCGGTCGCACCGGACGTACGCCCGCTGCCGCCCAGCCTGATCAACATCTACCGGGAGCTGACCACCGACCTGGGCCTGCCCCAGCCGTCCAACGGCGACCTCACCCCCTGGACCGAGCAGGGGGTGCTGCTGCTCAACAGGGCGCTGACCACGGCTCCGCGCAGCCCTGGCGCCCACCGCGGCAAGGGCTGGGAAGAGGTCACCGAGCAGGCGATCCGGGCCCTGGCGGCGCGCGGCAAGCCGCTGGTGTCCATCCTGTGGGGCCGGGACGCCCGGAATCTGCGTCCGCTGCTGGGCAGGCTGCCGGCGGTGGAGTCCGCGCACCCCTCGCCGATGTCGGCCGACCGCGGCTTCTTCGGCTCGCGCCCGTTCAGCCGCGCCAACGACCTGCTGATCCAGCAGGGCGGGCAGCCGGTGGACTGGCAACTGCCGTGACCGTCCGCTCAAGTGGCGTGCGCCGGGGGCGTGTCGAGCCGAAGGGGCCCCGCTCGGCTCGGTCACGGATCGCGGACGGCCGGGCGGCCGGGCGGCTCACCGTGCCCGGTGAACCCGTCCCGCGTGCTCCATGGTCTTCGCACCGGCCATGCGAGGTCCCTGTATACGCGGATTGCTCTGCCTAGTCACCGCTTTGTCGGTGCATGTCTCGGCACATGCCGGCAACACGTGTCCGTGCCTGAGAAACCCAACAGACAAAACCGGACGAATACCGCTCACCTGCACCCTCCCCGAACGGAGTAACCCGCGAAGCCAGTAACATGCGGCGCCATGAGCACCCCCACTGGGCCCGCGTCCGGCCTGCCCGTACGAATGCCGCGACCCCGCCAGCCCGGACGGCACCGCCGACCGGAACCGCTGGTGGCTCCCGAGGGTGCGCCCGCACTCGCCCTCGCGGTGCCCGGTGCACCCAGCGACGCCACGCGCGCCCTTGCCGAGGAGGTCGTGAGCATCGCCCGCTCCGAGCTGCCCGGTCTGGACGCCCGGATCGGCTACCTGGACGGGGACGACGCCGAGTACCCCACGCTGCGGTCCGTGCTCGTGCGCGCGGCCGAGGAGCGCACGGCCCGTTACGAGCAGGCCGTCGCCGCCGGGGTCGAAGGGGTCAAGGAGCCCGACGGCCCGGTCGCCGTCGTGGTCCCGCTGCTGGCCGGTCCGGACAACGCCCTGCTGCGGCAGATCCGCCAGTCCGTGATGGACAGCCGGGTCGCCGCCGATCTGACCGACGTGCTCGGCCCGCACCCGCTGCTCGCCGAGGCGCTGCACGTACGGCTGTCCGAGGCGGGCCTGGCCCGTGCCGACCGCGCGCGCCTGTTCACCGTGGCCACGGCAGCGGACGGCATCATCCTGGCGTCCGTGGGCGGCGAGGAGGCCGTGCAGGCGGCCGGGATCACCGGCATGCTCCTCGCCGCGCGCCTGGCCGTGCCGGTGATGGCGGCGGCCCTGGACCAGGAGGGCTCGATCTCCTCCGTGGCCGAGCAGCTGCGTTCCTCGGGCTCGCAGCAACTGGCGCTGGCGCCGTACCTGATCGGCCCGGAGATCGACCCGGCGCTGCTGTCCGCGGCCGCCGAGGAGGCGGGCTGCTCCACCGCCGAGCCGCTCGGCGCGTACCCGGCGATCGGCAAGCTCGCTCTCGCCAAGTACACGACGACGCTGGGCATCGCCCCGCAGCAGGCGCAGGGCACACCGGTCCGCTGAGCCGCGCCGGTATCACCTGCACCCCCAGGGCCCGCTCCACGGAGCGGGCCCTTCGGCTTGCCCTGACGACACGGGCCATCCGGTCCGCCGTCGCGGGGGAAAGGCCACGGGCCGCTTGGCGCTCAGCCGAAGACGACGCAGGAGGCCGCGGGGACGGGCACCGAGCCTTCGTAGCGGGGCAGCCCCGTCGCCGGGTCCACGGCGAACCACGTCACGTCCCCGGAGCGCTCGTTGGCCGCGTAGAGGAAGCCGCCGTGCTCAACGAGCGCGCGCGGCCAGTGCCCGCCACAGGTCACCGTGCCGATCAGCCGGAGAGTCTCGCCCTCGACGGCCAGGACCGACAGGACGTCCTCGCCGCGGGTCGCGGTCCACACGAAGCGTCCGTCGGGCGAGACCACGATCCCGGACGGATACGCGTCGCCGACGGGTGCCGCGGACAGCACGGGAACCTCGGCCAGCGGCCGCAGGGTACCGTCCTCGGCGTCCCAGCGGCACACGGTCACCGTGGGGGTGAGTTCGTTGACGACGTAGGCCAGCGTGCCGCCCGGATGGAAGGCCAGATGGCGGGGACCGGAGCCGGGGCGCACGGCGACCTCGCGGTGCACGGCGGGAGCGCCGTCCGCGAGGGTGCACACCCGCACCGAGTCCGTCCCGAGGTCGACGCTGACCGCCCATCGGCCGCTCGGATCGGATTGCACCTGGTGGGCGTGCGGGCCGCGCTGGCGCCGGTCGTGCGGTCCGGACCCGGTGTGCTGGAGCCGCCCGGAGGGCTTGGCGGCGAGCGAGCCGTCCGGGCGCACGGGTACGGCGGTCACGCTGCCGCAGCCGTAGTTGGCGGTCAGCACATGGCCGTCGTACAGGCCGAGGTGGGTGGGTCCGCTGCCGTCGACCGGCACGGGCGGCCCGGCGAGTTCCGGCCGGTCGCCGTCGACGCGGTAGGCGGCGACGGCGCCGTCGGCCGTCTCGCTGACCGCGTAGAGGGTCCGTGCGTCCGGCGACAGGACCAGATAGGACGGGTCGGGCAGGTCGTTCACCGCGGTGCCGAGGACCAGTGCACCGCCCTCCGTCGCGACCTCGGCGGTGACCAGGCCGGGGCCGCCTGCCGCCGTGAACGAGCCGATGAACGCCCGGCGTCCGCCGGGCCTGCCGTGCCGTGCCACCGCTGTCCCCTCTCTGTCGAGCCCGTCCGGGGCCGACGGTAGCAGCCGATACGGCCGGTCTAGACCAAGAGGCAGGGCGTGGGCGGGGTGCTTTCCTCCGCGAGCTCCTCGTGGCTTCCCGGCAGGGACCGCGGGGATGCGTGCCGGCTCACAGCCGCGAAGCGGCCGGCTCAGGCCCTCACCAGGGGCGAGCCCGCAGGCTCCCGCAGGGGCTCGGCCAGATCGGCGAGGGCGCGCTCGAGTCCGTGCAGGTGGGCAAGGGCGGGCTCGGCCGGCGGTTCGGCGGGGCTACGGAGGACGTCCAGGCGGCCCCCGGTCAGCGCCTCGACTGCGGCCTCGACGCGCCAGCAGGCCGCGGCCAGACGGGCGTCGTGGGAGGCCTCGGGGTCGGCGGCGACCGCCACCAGGCCGCGGACCTCACGGGCGCAGTCGTCGAGGAGGGCGAGGACCCGGCGGGCGCGCCGCTTGCGGGCCGGCATCGGGTTCAGCGGGTGCACCAGCGGGGCCACGGCGAGCCGGACCCGGCCGAGCAGCTGCTCCAGTTCGGCGACGCGCGGCGCCGGGTCGGCCGTGGCGGAGCCCGCGAGCCGGGCCGCGGCCTCGGCCGTGCAGGCGTGGACGCAGCGCAGGGCACGCCCGATCCAGGCGTCCGTGACGGCATGCGTGGTGACCGGCAGCACGAACAGCACCGCGAGCGCGGCGCCGAGCGCCCCCACGCCGGTCTCGGCGAGCCGCAGCCCGAGCAGACCGGGGCTCAGGACGCCGAACAGGCCGTAGAGCAGTTCGGCGAGCAGCGTCACCCAGAGCATCATCCAGGTGTAGGAGACGGCGGCCGTGTAGAAGATGCCGAAGACGGCGACGGCGACCAGGACGGCCGTCGGGGCCGGCGCGCCGCCCACGGGGACGGCGACGAGGAAGCCCAGCCCGATGCCGATCACCGTGCCGAGGACCCGGCGGAAGCCGCGCACCAGGGTTTCACCGCGCGAGGCGGTGTTGACGAAGATCCACCAGGTGGCGCCGACGGCCCAGTACCAGCGCTGTCCGGACACCAGCTGGCCCACGACCAGCGCGAAACCCGCCCCGGCGGTCGCCTGGACGGCCTGCCGGGTCGTCACCCGGGCGAGTCGGCGCCCGGCGGTCGGGGCCGGTACGACGGCCGGTGGCAGCCGGCGCTCGTAGCACCACACGCCGAAGCGCACGACGGCGGCGCAGAGCACGGACAGCACGACGGCGGCGGACAGCTCGGGCAGCTGCGCCGGCGTGGCGTGCACGAAGTGGGCCACGAAGAAGGTCATGAAGGCGAACACGCCGAGGCTGTGCCCGCGCGGACCCCAGCGGCGCGCGTACACCCCGGCGCCGACGACAGCCAGGAAGACGAGGTCACGCGCGACGGGCACGCCGTGCAGTTCGGCCGCGCAGGCGAGCACGGGCATGCCCACGACGGGGAGAAGCGCCGTGCTGACGGCCTGCCCGCGCACGGTCGTGTCGGTGACGGTGAACAGGGCGAGCAGCGCGGCGAGGCCACCGGTCACCGCGCCGACGAGAGAATGCCCGGCGAAGTGGCAGACGACGACCGCGAGGCCGATGCCGAGGACGGCCCGCGCGGCGAAGCGCAGTCGCGCCCGCCCCGGGTCCGGAGCCACGAACAACCTCTTCAGCACGGGTGCCCTCCCCTTGGAACAACCTGGAACGCCTGCACGCAAAAGGCGCCGCGGGGTTCCGCAGCGCCATCGACGTCCCCATGAGAGCATCAACCGGGTCACTGGCTCAAGCGAGAAGCGAATCACTGGACCATTGGTCCACCGTCGCACGCATGGCCAGGCCCACCGCAGGGCCAACGGCCCAGGTCGGACGGCACACGGGCCGGTAGGGGCGCTGAGCCATTGGTACAGTCGTCCATCATGACCGTGGACGAGCTCGACACCCGCATCCTGCGCCTGCTCCTGGAACAGCCGCGCACCAGCGTGCGTGAGTACGCCCGTCTCCTGGGCGTCGCCCGCGGCACGCTCCAGGCCCGGCTGGACCGCTTGGAACGGGACGGCGTCATCACCGTCACCGGTCCCTCCCTCTCCCCCGCCGCGCTCGGCCATCCGGTGCTGGCATTCGTGCACATCGAGGTCACCCAGGGCCACCTCGACGACGTCGGGGACGCGCTGGCCGCCGTACCGGAGATCGTGGAGGCGTTCTCGATCACGGGCGGCGGGGACCTGCTCGCCCGGGTGGTGGGCCGGGACAACGCCCATTTGGAGGACGTCATCCAGAAGCTGATCAGCCTGCCCGGCGTGGTACGCACCCGCACCGAGGTGGCGCTGCGCGAGCGCGTCCCGCACCGGCTGCTGCCCCTGGTGGAGTCCATCGGCCGGGCGGCCCGCGCCTGACCCTCGGCATGTTGGAGCGGATGGGCGACCTCGGCCCCCTCTCGGTCGTCCTCGGTCTCGGCGGAACGCCGGTGGCAGCGAGCCGAACCACTGGCAGGCGAGCCGGCGGACTCTCGCCGGGCTGAACCCCGGGCAGTCCGGAGCCTGCCCGCGCCCACACCGCTCCAGCCGGAGATGCGCACGTTTCGTGGAGTTCCTGGCGGCCGACGGCGTGCCCATGGCGGTCGCGCCGGGATCCTCGCCGGAGGCGATCGACGCGCCCCTCGAGGATATGGGTCTCGGCTCACGGTGGTGTCTGCCGGGAGGTGGCGCACGGCAGGCGACTGCGTGGCCCTGGAGGACGCGGCGCCGGGCGCGGCCGCCGCCCGTGCGGCCGGCATGCGCGGCATCGCGATCCCGTACCTGGCCGCAGGCCGACGCACCCGGGTTCGCCACGGCGACCCGGCTGCTGCGCGGCGACCCGGCGAGGGTTCACGGCCCAGTCGGCGTACACCTGGCTCCGCGCGGCGGCGCGGCCCCACCGACCGGACGTACAGGCCGTTCACTGCACGGGGCGGTTCATGCCAGAAACGCTCCTGCCGTGCGCCCGGCGCGGTGACTGCCTAGCGTGATCCCATGACCACAGACCGAGCCGGGCCGGCCCCGCACGACCGGCGGTGGCAGGCGCTCGCCGTCTGTCTGACCGCGGCCTTCATGACCTTGCTGGACACGTCGATCGTCAACGTGGCACTGCCCTCGGTGGAGCGCGGGCTGGATGCCAGCACGGCCGAGCTGTCGTGGGTGATGTCCGGATACGCGCTCACCCTCGGCCTGTCCCTGGTCCCGGCGGGACGGCTGGGCGACATGCGCGGGCGGCGCCGGACCTTCCTGACCGGGCTGGCACTGTTCACGCTCGCCTCGGCGGCCTGCGGGCTGTCCACCGGTGCCGGCTGGCTGGTGCTGTTCCGGCTGGTCCAGGGAGCGTCGGCGGGGCTGATCGCGCCGCAGACCTCGGCCCTGATCCAGCAGATGTTCCAGGGCGCGGAGCGCGCCCGCGCGTTCGGCATGATGGGCAGCACGATCGGCATCTCGACCGCGGTGGGCCCGCTCGTGGGCGGCCTGCTGATCCAGGCGGCGGGCGGCCCCGACGCCTGGCGCTGGGTGTTCTACGTCAACCTGCCCCTCGGGGTCGCCGTGTTCTGCGCGGGACTGCGGCTGCTGCCCCACTCCCCCCGCTCGGCGGGCCGGCGCGAGTGCTTCGACGTACCGGGCGTCCTGCTCCTCGGCTCGGGCGTGCTCGCCCTTATGTTGCCGCTGGTGCAGGAGCAGCAGTGGCAGGGCCGGCTGAAGTGGGCCCTGCTCCCGGTGGGTGCCGTGCTGCTGGCCGCGTTCTGGGCGTGGGAGCGGCTCCAGGGACGCCACGACCGCGCTCCCCTGGTCGACCTGCGGCTCTTTTCGCTGCGCTCCTTCTCGCTGGGCGCGCTGCTGAGCCTCGTGTACTTCGGCGGCTTCACGACGCTGTTCTTCGTCTACACGCTGTTCCTGCAGAACGGTCTGGGCTACGGCGCGCTCGCGGCCGGCCTGTCGTCCATGCCGTTCGCGGCGGGCTCGGCGTTCGGTGCCGCGGCCGGCGGCCGGCTCGTGGTGCGCTTCGGGCGCAAACTGGTCATCGCCGGTCTCGGCACGGTGACGGCGGGAATGCTCGGTGCCGTCGCGGCCGTGCACTGGGTACCGGGCCGAGGTGTGGCCTGGGCAGCCGCGCTGCCGCTGCTCGTCGCCGGGATCGGCTCCGGGCTGACCATCTCCCCCAACACCACGCTCACCCTGTCCCTCGTCCCGGTGCGGCGCGGCGGTGCCGCGGGCGGGGTGCTCCAGACCGCGCAGCGCATCGGGTCCGCGGCCGGTGTCGCCGTGGTGGGCTCGGTGTACTTCGCCCACCTGGCCAACCACAGCGACCCCGCCAGCGCGGTCCAGTACGGCCTGCTCACCTCCGTCGCCATCATCCTGCTGGCTCTGTCCCTGGCCTACGCCGACCTGCGCGAACGCCGGGCCCGGCCACAGCTGGAGCCGGCGCGGGAGCACGCGTAGGCGCCGCGGCACACCTCGCACCGGCGGTGCCTCGGAGAGCCACCGGGGCCCTCACGACCTCCGGCGCGGCTTGCCCCGCTTGGGGGCCTGCTTGGCCCCGGCCGTGCGCGCACCGCCCCCCACCACGCGGGCGCGTGGGGAGCGGCCCGAGCTCTTCGGCGCCGCCTTCTGCCGGGTGCCCTTCGGCTCGGAACGCTTCTGCTTCTCCTCGGCCGGCGGCTGGGTACGGCCCCGGGTGCTGTTGACGGTGCGGCCGCGGACGATGCCGATGAAGTCCTCCACCAGGTCGGTGGTCGTCTCCTGCGGCCAGGACAGGGCGATGCTCGACTGGGGGGCGTCGGTGACCGGACGGTAGGTGAGGTCCTTGCGGTGGTACAGGCGAGCCAGGGACTGCGGGACGACCAGGAGGCCGACGTCCGCGGCCACCAGCTCGATCGCGTCCGGGGTCGTGGCGGGGCGTTCGAAGGCCGGCTCGCCGGGCGGGCCGGCCCAATCGAAGACGTCGTCCAGAGGGTGGAAGAGCACTTCGTCGGCGAGGTCGGCCAGGGTCACCTCGTCCGCGGCCGTGATCAGATGGTCCTTGGGGACGACGACCACCGTGGTCTCGGTGTAGAGCGGGATCGCGCTGAAGAACGCTCGGTCCACGGGGAGCCGTACGAAGCCCGCGTCGGCCTCGCCCGTGCGCAGCACGTCGGGGGCGTCGGCCGCGGCGACCTGGACGAGAGTGAGCGGGATGTCCGGCAGGCGCTCGTTCCAGGTCCTCACCCATTTGGCGGGCGTCACTCCGGGTACGTACGCGAGCCGGAACGACGGTGATTCCTCCGAGCCTGTCACCAGGCCAGGTTACCGGCCTCGGCCCGGCCGCCGTCACCGCCGTCACCCGTCCTGTCCCCACCGGCCGTGACCTGCCGTCCGTCACCGGCCGTGGTCGGCGGCCCGGCGCACGGCCGATACCCTGACCTCATGAGTTCGCAGCAGAGCACCCAGACGATGAAGCCCGCGACCGCGGCGAAGAAGCTGGGTGTGTATCTCCCCGCCACCCCCGCGTCGTTCCAGGAGGGTGTCGTCACGCGCGCCGAGCTGCACGAGCTGCAGGCGAGCCCGCCGGAGTGGCTGAGCGAGCTGCGGCGCAACGGCCCCCACCCGCGTCCGGTGGTCGCTGCGAAGCTCGGCGTGTCGATCGCCGGCCTCGCGCGGGGCGGCGTGACGGAGCCGCTGACCACCGAGCAGATCGAGGCGCTCAAGCAGGAGCGGCCCGAGTGGCTGGAGAAGGAGCGCGCCACCCAGGCCGAGGTCCGCAGGGAGGGCGCGCGTATCAAGCAGCAGAAGCAGGAGCGCGCCGCTCGCGGCGACTGACCCTCCTGCTCCCCTGCCCGGGCGCAGCTCCTCACCGGCGCCGCAGCCCGGTCAGGACGAGGGGCGAAGAAGACGGCACCGGACGGGCCGCCGTTCCCCCGTGCCGGCGGCCCGCCGGAGACACGCCCGCGCAGGCCGGTGCCGCCGGGTTGCAGTGTGCACCGGCCGGGCGTCGCGGGGGTATGCGTACAGGTACGTACGCGGACGGCGTGGAAGGGCCACCGCGAGACGACCGGAGTGGAACAGGTGACGCTGGAGAGGGCCTACGAACGGATGACCGCGGTCGCGGTGGCGGCGCTGCACGAGCGGGAGCCCGCGCGTCTGTGGCCGATGCTCGCCGGTGCTCTGGCGGACCTGTGCGGCGGCGAGGCGGTCCTCCACAAGCTCGATGACTGGAGCGAGGACGCGGGCACGATCGGTGCGGCATCCGATGCCGTCGCCGCCGAACTGGAGCGGCTCGGGGAAGCGGACCTGGCCCTGCTCCGCGCCGGCTACCCGTTGGCCCAGCACTACGCGGGCGGGACCGACCGGTCGCCGGTCACCGCGCGGCGGACGGCGGGCCGCGGTTGGCCGGTCAGCGCGACGGCGCGGCTGCTCGACGCGGTCCTCGGCGTCGACCATGTGCTGGGCGTGCCGCTCCCCGAGAGCACCACACCGGTCACCGGCTGCCTGGTCCATCGCACCGGCACGGACTTCACCGACGACCATCTCGCGATGGCGGAGCGCGCGCAGCCGCTGCTGGCCGCCGTCGAGCGGCAGCGGCAACTGCTTCAGGAGTGGCGGCGCGGGCTCGGACCGGGCACGGCACCGGACGAGCGGGCGGCGGACAGCGCGCTGACGCCCCGCGAGACGACCGTCCTGCTGCTGCTCAGCGAGGCGCTCACCGCCGACGCGATCGGCCGCCGCCTCGGCATCTCCGTCCGCACCGTGCACAAGCACGTCGAGAACATCTACCGCAAGCTGGGCACCCGTGACCGCCTGAGCACCGTGCTGCTGGCCCAGCGGCTCGGTCTGGTGCCGTCTTCCGGACACCCCTGAACCCCGGCTCGCCGCTGCGTAACGGTGGACCGGCCGACCGCGGCCGGTGGGCCTTCCCGGAAGGTTGCCGGCCGATTCGGGGCGGGCTGCGGCGACCGTACCGGAGGCCGGCTGAGGGCTTTCCTCACGAACGATCCCCATCGGCGTCCGACCACTGCCCCCATGCTCGGACCCGCCCCTCGTCCCGAAGTCCCACCCCACTCAACGGCGATGTCCGCACGGCACCGGCTCCTTCGACCGCAGAGCCGAGCGCGGTTGCCGAGCCATGGGTGCGGTGATCTACTCGAGTCAGTGGGTCCGGCCGTAGGGAACAACCCGCCGGACATCCGACGAGGCACGAAGAACCTTGCATCGCGTCGGCACCACCAAGGAGGAGCCAAGATCGTTTGTCGGCGGTGGTCCGCCGTGCCACCGCCGAAGATGCGGGGCTCCGTGCCGGAAAGGAACGCGGTAATGGCCTCTGCAGCCACGAACAACCGTGCCGGGCAGCGACTGCGCCATCAGGTCACGGGAGTGGCGTCGACGATCGGCAAGGCCGCGGTGGCGACAGGCAGGGCCACGGCGGACGCCGTGCGCCATCCGGGAGCAACGGCCGGGCGCGCTCGCCGGACATCGCAGGCACTGCCCCTGATGTGGCAGTCGGTCAAGCCCGTGCTGACCGGCCACGTGACCGACTGGCGCCGGGAATACGCCTACACGCTCGGCGAACAGGCCTTCGTCTACGGGTTCCCGTACATCTACAACGCCGGACTCCGCCACCGGTGGGTGACCCAGGAGCCCGCCACCGAGGTGACGCCGTACGCCCCCGTGAACCACTTCTGGCACGCCCGGAAGCTCTTCGACGCCTCCGACCGGCAGGGCCTGTGCCCGAACAACGACACGCTGTACTCGTTCGCATGGGTGAACCTGAGCGAGGAACCCGTCGTGCTCTCCCATCCGGACATGGGGAATCGGTACTTCACCTTCGAGCTGGTCGGCATCACCTCCGACAACTACGGCTACGTGGGCGGGCGCGCCACCGGCCCGGACGCCGGCGACTTCGCCCTCGTGGGGCCGGGGTGGACGGGAGACCTCCCCGAAGAGGTGCGTCGCACGGCGACCGCACCCAGCCCCTGGGTCCTCATTGTCGGCCGGACCCTCGTCGAAGGCGAGCAGGACCTCCCCGACGTCCATGCCCTTCAGGACCAGTACCGGTTGGTCCCGCTCCACCTGTTCGGTGCCGAGGGAGCACAGTTGCCGGCCCGGCGCGACGTGCTGGAACCGATCGACGCGGCAAGGGACCCCCTGGGGCCGTGGAAGACCCTGAACGCGATGCTGGCCGAGAATCCACCGCCGCCGCACGACGAGGTCCTGCTCAAGCAGTTCGCGCAGATCGGCATCGGTCCCGGACTCGATGTCGAGGCGCAGCCCGAGCCCGTCAAGCAGAGCTTGATCCGGGCAGCGGCCGCCGGTGTACCCATGCTCGAACAGCAACTGCTCAGCGGTGAATGGGCCCATGTCGTCAACGGCTGGCTCTACCCGCCGCCACAGATGGGGCGGTTCGGGGACGACTTCCTTCGGCGAGCCGCGGAGCAGTCCCTGGCCGGTGTCGCTGCCAACGATCCCGAGGAAGCGGTCTATCTGGCCGCCTTCCACGACGCTGACGGCGCCAAGTTGTCCACGGGCCGATACGAACTGCGTTTCGGGCCGGGAAGTCTCCCTCCGGTCGACGCGTTCTGGTCCCTCACCGTCTACGGCGAGGACAGGAACCTGGTGCCCAACCCCATCGGCCGATACTCCATCGGTGACCGCACGCCGGGGCTGGTCACGGACACGGAGGGAAGCCTGACCATCCGCCTGCAGCCTGATTCCCCGGGATCTGCCGAAGAGGCCAACTGGCTGCCCACACCCGCACAGGGCATCTGGTTCGCCGCACTGCGGATGTACCTGCCCCGTCCTGAGGTCGTCGACACACGATGGGAGTGCCCGCCGATCAACCGCGTCGCCTGACGACATCGCACGCCGACGGGCCGCCTTGAGTGCTGCCGGCGCCACCGTAGGTGCGCGCCGTCCGGGAGAGAGGCCGCTTGCTGCGCACTCGCCTCCGGCACCGGGTGGCTCTGTGCCGAGGCCGACGCTCCCCCTGGCCTGAGCGAGCCTCAGGGTCCGGGCCTCTTGTGGCGAGGCATCAGTACAAGGGCCACCGCCGCCACGACGAGCGGCAGCACGCTGACCGAGAGCATGGTGAGCCGAAGTCCGTCGGCGAAGTCCAGCCCCAGCTCCAGTCCTGAGGCCTGCCGGAGCAGGTTCGGATCGTACGCGCTGCCACCCGGGCTCTGGGCCATCCCGCTGCGCACGGCGTCCACGGCCTGTTCGGCCTTCCTCGCCGACAGATCGCGTGACTTCGCGTCCGCCAGCCACTGCCGCTGGAAAAAGAGGTTGAAAAGCAGAAGGTAGACGGTGGGCCCGAACGCGGAGCCGGTCATCGCGAAGGCCATCTGAACGGAGGCCACCGTGCCGGAACGCCCGGGCGGCGCCTGGGAGAGGACCGTCTCGGACACCGAGGTGGAGGTGACCAACGAGCCGAGATTGCACAGCCACGTGGCCACCACGAGCAGCCACACCGCCATCGCCGGGCCCATGGTGCCCGCCAGCAGCAGCCCACTGGCCGCCATCACCAGCAGGCCGGTGACCATCACCGGCCGCGGGGTGTGCTTCCCCACCAGGCGCCCGGCCAGGATGACGGCACCGGCGATCAGGAGTGTACCGGGCAGATACAGCAGGCCGATGGCCTCGGGGGACAGTGACAGCACGATGCTCCCGAACTGTCCCAGGACGATGCCGAGTCCGGCGGCGAGGAAGTTCAGCGTGAGGGTCGCCGCCAGCGCCACGCCGAACGGTCTGCTCCGGAACAACTCCACGTCCAGGGCGGGCTCAGGAGCGCGACGTTCGTGGAGCACGAAAAGCACAGCGACGACCGTGCTGATCACCAGCGGCACCCAGGTCTCGGCCCGGGAGACGCCGTTCTGCGCCGCCGCGAGGCCGACGACGAGGGCCAGCAGGGCGGTCCCGATCATCGTCACGCCGGCCGCGTCCAGGTGACGGCCCTTCTGGAGGGGTGACTCCGGCACGCACCGGGCCGTCAGCCAGAGCGAGACCAGGCACAGCAGTGGGGCGATCAGGAACAGGGACCGCCAGCCGACGGCCGCCACCATCCAGCCCGTGAACGCGGGGACCACCCCGCAGAGGGTCATCGTGACGGCCATCAGGATGCCGATGCCCACCGGCCTCTTCTCCGGCGGTACCGCCACTTTCAGCAGGGCCAAGGGCACTCCGAGCAGCGCTGTCATCCCCAGACCGTCCAACAGGCGCATGGCCAGCAGGAAGCGATAGCCGGAGGAGAGCATGGAGAGCAGGTCGACGACGGTGACGACGACAAGTCCCAGCATCAGCAGTCGCTTGAGGCCGACGATGTCCCCGAGGCTGCCCGCGGCGAGGACGGCGGCGGCCATCACCAGGGTCGCCGCTCCGCTCAGCAGGCCGAGGACCTGCGGCGGTACATGAAGGGCCCGGCTCACCTGGGGAAGATTCAGGCTGAGCACCAGCGGGTCGACGACCGTGACCGTGAAGGCGAGAGCGAGACCGAGGATGATCGGCAGGGTCCTGACGTTGGTGCGTGGCCCGGCCGTCGGCACCGCAACACCTCCCGCACTCCTGCCTGGCATGCCGGTCGACGCTAACCCGTCCGGCACATGCCGTCAGACTCCCCCGGACCGACACGCGCGGACGTCCGGCGTTCGGGTCAGTCGAGGCCTGCCGCGCCATGCAGGCTCGTCACCGGTCCGATCACGAGCGCGGCGACGGTCCGCGAGCCCTCGGCCGCCCGGTCCGCCTCGCACAGGCCAATGCGTGGCGGCCCTGCATCGCAGGGTGAGCGAGGCCCAGGACAGGCACCCGCACGCGAGATGCCGACGCACCGGCCGACAACCGTGCTCGCCCGCTCACCGAGGCGAAGGACTGGTAGTCCTCTGCCGCCTGCGCCGAGGACTTCCCCGGTTCGTACCCTCCGGTTGCCGTCTGGCCGGAGCTCAACGAGAACACCGGCGGTGGCGTGCGGACGAGGGCGATCGCATCGCGCGCGGGGGTCCAGAACTGGGGGGTGTAGCCGGTGTTTCCGGTACCCGGCGCCGCAGGGACGTAGGTGCCCAGGTCGAACAGTGGTGCGCGAAGTCCGCTGGGCGGGGTCTGGCCGGAGTACGGGCAGCAGGAGGCCGCGGGCACCGGGCCCGACGTGCCGACGGTGGCGGGCACATCGACCGAGAGAGCGCTCGTGGAGCACTTCCTCGATCTCTCGGGGACAGACGTTGTACCCACCCCGTATGATCATGTCCTTGATGCGGTCCACGATCCGGAAGTGACCGTCGGGGTCCTTCACCCCGATGTCGCCGGTGCGCAGCCAGCCGTCGGCGATCGTCTCGGCGGTGGCTTCGGGACGCCGCCAATAGCCCTTCATCACGTTGTGGCCGCGGACCTCGATCTCCTCCGGCTCGCCGTCGGGAAGTTCAGTGCCGTCCGGGCCCGTCACGCGCATGACCCGCTGCTGGCCGCGGTGACCAACGACGAACTGCAGGGACTCTCCCCCGAGCTCGCGGCTCCGGCACTGAAACTGCGGGCGGAGTGCCACCAGATGCTGCTCGACGTACTGGAACGCCGAGTCAGAGACGGGCACTTCGCCCTGCCGGACATCCTCATGGCCGCCGGTGCCATCGGGGCGATGGGCCTGCGGGTGGCCTACTGGTTCGGCCCGGACCAGCCGTACACCCGCGAGCAGGTCGCCGACGCCTACGCGGAATTCGCGCTGCGCCTGGCCTGCGCCCGCCGAGCCGGCCAGGGTTCGAACCACGCGTGCACGACACCGCCGGCCGGCTGATGAGATCGCATGGAAGCCTCAGACGTGCATCTGTTCGTCGGACGCCGTGCGGTGGCCTCCGTACGAGGTGACCAACGCGTCAGCGACGGCCGCCGCATCCGCGTCGGCTACGTCCGCCGGGTACTCCGGCAGAAGGTCGTCCCAGACGGGCATCCACGACCCGTAGAGCTGGGACTGGCCCTCGGGCCGGGCGAAGAACCAGATGTGCAAGTGTGCAGCCCCGTCCCCGATCCGGTAGACATGGGCTCGGGAGATGTGCGGCAGTGCCTGCACGTGGCGGACGATGTGAGTGGTGAGCACCCCGAGTTCGGCGGCCATGTCGTCGGACAGATCGGCCATGTCGAAGTGATCCCGGGAGTACAGCATCAGCACCAACGGCACACCGACACCCGTGACCCGGGCCAGTCGCCATCGTTCGTCGAACCAGATGCCTTCGTCCCGGGCGCGGCACACGTCGCAGTTCGCCGGGTCCTCACCGTGCCGCTCCGGCTCGGGCAGAACGGGTGGGCGCAGCGGCGCGACACGAAGTCCCTCGGGCTCGAACGGGCTTATGTCCCAACTGGTCATCCGTGCCAGCGGAAGCCGAAGCTCACCGTCCGCAGCCGTACGTGCGTGGTCGTAGAACTCATCAGGTCGCAAGGCCATGACCGGAGACTAACGTGGCCCACAGGAGCCCTCACCTGCCGGACGCATCCCAGATCGTGCCGGGAGCCACGGGGACAGGACACTCGGCGGTGACCAGCCCGGTTGTGCGGCGGGGTCGTCGTCACGCTGCCGCGCAACTCCGGGCGCTCTCACCGGCGAAGACGCAGAGCCGGCCGATGAACTCCCGGTAGCTCTCGGGGGCGTCGTGGCCCCTGCTGGGCCGTCCGTCGATCCACTGCTGCCAGAGGCCGTCCGGAGTCAGGAACCTGGCCGCCCGGTCGGCGCCGAGCCGGGCGTCGAGCAGCAGCAGCGTGCCGAGGGCCACTGCCTGGTCGTGGTCGAGGTGGAGGCAGAGCAGGCAGCGCTCGAGGTAAGCGACCAGGAGGTCGGCGTCGGCAGAGGTGCCGAAGGTGGCGAGCGCGACGCTGGTCGCGCATCGACAACGTCTACTTCAGCTGCGACCTGGACGCCACGCGGAAGATCGGCTTCGATGACGTCTTCCAGTACGAGGACTTCCAGAAGCCGCTGGACCAGCGCCGGATCCATATCGAGCAGATCCACCCGGAGCTGGGCGCGAGCGCATACGAAGTCTGGGAGACGAAGCCCGACCGGCACGCCTACTGATTCCGTGTCGCCGAATCTCGACGGTGCTTGCCGAAGAAGCGGTCGCCGGAGCGAGTTGGTCCGGATTCCTACACCACTTGGCGGGACACCATCGCGATCGTGGTCGGGCGCGTCCCCCCGGGCACTTTCGAGCCGGCGGTGGCCACCGCGCGTGCGCACAGCGAATCGTTGAGCACACGCACCGGCGGCATCGCACAGCCAGCCAGACGTCGAGCGCCGCCTCCCGCTGCCGGGTCAGCCCGTCCCCGGGGCGTTCCGGCATGCCGACACGCACGGACACATCTGCGGATGCCGTCAGGCCGAAGGTGCCCGACTCGACGGCGGAGCCGCCGTTCCGGAAGCCCGCCCGGCACTGGAGGCCTCGGGCGTGGCCGATGACGGAGGTCTCGGGGGGAGCCAGAAACCCGCTCCCCAAGCCCACCCAGATCGCCCGGTCACCGCACCCAAGGACCTGACCGGGCATACCGCCGAGCAACCGCTGTGGTGCACGAACGAACCTCGCTCGGAACGAAGTTCGTGGGTTCACATCCCGTCATCCGGCCACGCAGGGAAACCTGACACACTGAGCCGATCACCACGGGCCCGGCGGCATTCGGTGCGGCCGGAAGTCGACGCCGCGGTTCCGGCACATGGATCAGCCCAGGAAGCTCAGCCGCACCTGACGGTTGGCATTGTCCCTGTTCGTGTCGACCAGGCAGACCGACTGCCAGGTGCCCAGTTCAAGGCGGCCGCCGATCACCGGGAGGGTCGCGTGGGGCGGGACGATGGCCGGCAGGACGTGGTCGCGGCCGTGGCCGGGGCTGCCGTGGCGGTGCTGCCAGCGGTCGTCGGCGGGGAGCAGGGTGTGCAGGGCGGCGAGGAGGTCGTCGTCGCTGCCGGCGCCCGTCTCGATGAGGGCGATCCCGGCAGTGGCGTGCGGGACGAAGATGTTGAGCAGGCCGTCGCGGCCGGCCGCCGCCTCGCGCAGGAACTCCTCGCAGTCGGCGGTGAGGTCCACCACGCGTTCCCGGGAGCCGGTGGTGACGTTCAGCATTCGGGTGGTGAAGGCTTCTGGCATGCCCCCATCCTGACCCACGCCCGGGGTTTCACACCCCGCGGCGCGATTGCCCCGGCGAGACGAACGGTCCACCCGTGCCGTCCGTCGCTCTCATCCCTCTGTTCATCATCTGGTTCGGGCATCGGTGAGGCCCGAAGATCGCCATCCTCACGCTCGGTGTGACCTTCCCGCTCCATCTCGACGTGTACGCCGGGATCCGCGGGGTCGACGCCCAGGCGTACTGGTTCGGTGAGGGCGTGATCCCGGAAGTGTCCGCACGCGGTCTGCCGGCTCGTACGACGGCAGCGGCGGCCGGGAGCGGCGCGCCGCTGCTGGTGTCCAGCGGACGCTGAACCGGGCGGGCGGGGCGGGGTGCCGGGCCTCGGGACGATCCACACCCCGCGCCGCGGCTTCGGCTCCGGCTCCGGCTCCGGCTCCGGCTCCGGACCGGTAGTTCCGGCTTTGGCCTCTGGCCACCGGACCACGGCTGCGGATTGCCGGCGTGCGGGTTTGCGGCTCCGGCCGCCGGTTCCTCACTCGGGACTCCGGTCGACGAGCTGCGACCTGCGGTCTGAGGCTGCTGTCGGCTTCGGCGTCGGGCTGCGGGCTGCCGATCTCCCGAGCCCTGGCTCCGGCCTCGATCCCCCCGCTCCCAGGCTCCCGGACTCCGATGTCGCCTCGGTGCCCCGACTCTGTGGCTCGGGAGCCCCCGGGCTGTGCGGCTCACCGGATCCTGGGAAGATCCACCCTCGATTCCCAGTTAGTAGAAGCGTGAACGAATTGCGTGAGATCGAGGTCGTCGTCATCGGCGCCGGTCAGGCCGGGCTGTCCAGTGCCTATCATCTGCGGCGCACCGGATTCGAGCCGGACCGCGACTTCGTGGTCCTCGACCACTCCCCCGCGCCGGGCGGCGCCTGGCAGTTCCGGTGGTCCTCGCTGACGTACGGCAAGGTGCACGGTATGCACGCGCTGCCCGGGATGGAGCTGACCGACGCCGATCCCGCGCGGCCCTCGGCGAAGGTGATCGGTGAGTACTTCGACCGGTACGAGCGCACCTTCGACCTGCGCGTACACCGTCCCGTCGACGTGCGGGCGGTACGCGAAGGAGATGAGGGGCGGCTGCTCGTGGAGACCTCGGACGACACCTGGTCGACGCGGGCGCTGATCAACGCGACGGGCACCTGGGACCGGCCTTTCTGGCCGCGCCATCCAGGTCAGGAAACCTTCCGCGGGCGGCAGTTGCACACCGCGCAGTACGCCGGGCCGGAGGAGTTCGCCGGCAAGCGGGTCGTCGTCGTGGGCGGCGGCGCCTCGGGCACGCAGCACCTGTTGGAGCTGGCCCCGTACGCGGCCGCGACCACCTGGGTCACCCGGCGGCCTCCGGTGTTCCGCGAGGGACCGTTCGACGAGGACGCGGGCCGCGCGGCCGTCGCGTTGGTCGAGGAGCGGGTGCGCCAGGGGCTGCCGCCGCGCAGTGTGGTCTCGGTCACCGGGCTGCCCCTCAACGACGCGGTACGGCAGGGGCTCGCGGACGGTGTCCTGAACCGGCAGCCGATGTTCGACCGGATCACTCCGGACGGCGTGACATGGGCCGACGGCCGGCACGTCACCGCCGACGTCATCCTCTGGGCAACCGGGTTCCGGGCCGCACTGGACCATCTGCGTCCGCTGCGGCTGCGGGAACCGGGCGGCGGCATCAGGGTCGAGGGCACCCGCGCGGTGGCCGACCCGCGCGTCCATCTCGTCGGCTACGGGCCATCGGCCAGCACCATCGGCGCCAACCGGGCGGGCCGCGCGGCCGTCCGGGACATAAGGCGGCTGCTGGCACAGGACCAGCCCGTCGCCGCATGACGTGCCGCCGGCTCAGCCAGCCGAGGACGGCTGCGCGGCCGGACTCCGCCGCCCGCGCTGTTGGAGGGCGTTGAACTCCGCCACGTTGCGCAGGTGCGTCGCGTAGTCGGAGGTGAAGCGGGTGTCTCCCGGCCGGACAGTTACGAAGTAGAGCCAGTCGCCGGACGTCGGATCGAGCGCTGCGCGCATCGCCTGCTCGCCGGGGTTGTCGATCGGTGTGGGCGGAAGGCCCCTGCGCTGGTAGGAGTTGTACGGGTTGTCGATGCGGGTGTCCTCCTGGCTGGTACGGACGGTACTGCGGCTCAGCGCGTAGTTGATCGTCGAGTCCATCTGCAGGGGCATTCCGCGCTCCAGCCGGTTGTAGACGACCCGGGCGACCTTGCCCATGTCCGTCGTGGTCGCGGCTTCGGCCTGGACGATGCTGGCGATGGTGACGACCTGGTAGACCTTCATCGTTTTGCGCTGTGCCCCGGCCGCGACCGGCGCCGCGTCGAACTTGTCCCTGGCCGTGTCGACCATGGAACGCAGCACGGACTCGGGCGTTGCTCCCCTCCGAAGGCGATAGGTCGCCGGGAAGAGATAGCCCTCCGGGTTTCCCGCGGCGTCACTCGGCAGCTTCAGGCCGGCTCTTCCGACGGACTGGCGCGTGCGGCCGGGAGGCAGCCCGAGGGCCTTGTCGATCGCGTCGTACACCTGGCTCGCGCGCCGGCCCTCCGGGACGACCAGCGTGACGGTCCGCTCCTGCCCGGCTCCGCGGTTCAGCGTCAGCAGCGCCATCGCCACGGCGGCGCCCGTCACGACGACGCCGGCCACGACGAGGGCGAGCCTTCCCCGGTGTGTCGGTCGAATCCTGCTCCCTGGCGGAATCTTCGTCTGCATGCCGGAACGATAATATGTATAAGCGCATAAACCCGGCATATATTCAGCTCGCTGGTCGCAGCGTCAACTCGCCGGTTCCAGCTGTGCGTCCCGGCGCACCAGCGCGGCATACTTCCCGTCCTGTTCCAGCAGTTCCTCGTGGCTGCCGCGTTCGGCCACCCGTCCGGATTCGAGGACCACGATCTGGTCGGCGCCGCGGATCGTGGACAGGCGGTGGGCGATGGTGATCGTCGTCCGGTCGGCCGACAGGGCGTCGATGGCCTCCTGGACGGCGGCCTCCGTGCGGGTGTCGAGCGCGCTCGTCGCCTCGTCGAGGAGGAGGACCGGCGGATCGCGCAGGATCGTGCGGGCTATCGCGAGTCGTTGCTTCTCACCGCCGGAGAAGCGGTGACCGCGTTCACCGACGACCGTCTCGTAACCGTCGGGCAGCGCGGCGATGTGGTCGTGGATCTGCGCCGCTCTGGCCGCGGCCCGCAGTTCCTCGTCGGTGGCGTCCGGTTTGGCGAAGCGGAGATTGTCGGCGACCGAGGCGTGGAAGAGGTACGTCTCCTGCGAGACGACGCCGACCGCTCGGGCGAGGGTGTCGAAGTCGAGGTCCCGGACGTCGACGCCGTCCAGGGTGACGCGGCCGCCCGTGACGTCGTAGAGCCGGGGCACCAGATAGCCGAGTGTGGACTTGCCTGCGCCGGTCGGGCCGACGACGGCGAGGCTGCCGCCCGCGGGAACGACGACGTCGATGCCGTCGAGGACGGGGCGCGCCGTGTCGTCGTTGTCGTAGCGGAACTCGGCGCCTTCGAAGCGGACTTCGCCCTTGATCTGGTCGAGGTGGACCGGCCGCTCACGCTCGGTGATGTCGATGGGCAGATCGAGATATTCGAAGATGCGCTGGAAGAGCGCGAGGGAGGTCTGGATCTGGACGCCGGTGGCGAGCAGGCTCACGGCCGGGCGGAACAGTCCCTGCTGAAGCGAGACGAAGGCGACGATGGTGCCCAGTGAAACCTCGGGGCCGCCGAACTGGATGGCCAGGCCCGCTGTCCAGTAGATGACGGCAGGCATCGCGGCCATGACGATCGTGATCACGGCCATGCGCCAGCGCCCGGCCATGTTCGACTTCACTTCCAGGTCGACCAGGCGCTCGGACTCCTCGGCGAAGGACGCGGTGAGCGAGTCGGAGCGGCCCATGGTGCGGCCGAGCAGGATGCCGCTGACCGAGAGCGACTCGGTGACGGTGGCCGCCATCGCGGCCATCTGCTTCTGCCGCTGCGTGGTGATCTTCTTGCGTTCGTTGCCGACGCGGCGGCTGATCCACACGAACACCGGCAGCAGGAGCAGCGAGACGATCGTGAGCCGCCAGTCGAGGGCGACCATGGCGACGATCGTGGCGACGACGCTCGTGGCGTTGGAGACCAGGGAGGTGGCCGTCGATGTGACGGTGGCCTGCATGCCCCCGATGTCGTTGGCGATCCGGGACTGCACCTCGCCGGTGCGCGTGCGTGTGAAGAACGCGAGCGACATGCGCTGCAACCGGCCGTAGACAGCGGTGCGCAGGTCGTGCATGACGCGCTGGCCGACGGTGGTCGAGATCAGCGTTTGAAGCACGCCGAAAACGCTGGAGAGGACGGCGCTGAGGATCATGCCGAGCGCGAGCAGGCTGAGCAGGCCGGTGCGGCCGCGGGGGATCGCGACGTCCAGGGTCTCCTTGAGCAGGAACGGCGTGGCCACCGAGACCAGCGAGGAGGCGCCGACCAGCAGGCCGACGATCGCGAGCCGCCCACGGTAGGGACGGAAGAGTTTCAGGATGCGGCGCACCTGCCGGGGCTGTTCGTTGGCGTCGGCAGGCGGGGTCCAGGACGGTGCGCGGTCGGGGTGCATGGGCTCCTACGGAGGTGAACGGGCGCCGGTCAGGGGTCGGCCGACGATGACGAACGGATCGTAGCTCATTGTTACCTATACTCACAATGAACGGCACCCTGATATTGTTCCCGCATGAGCTCCCCCGATCCCGACGGCCTGCTCGCCGAGCAGTTGCTGCGGCTGACCCGCCGGGTGCACCGCATCCAAAAACGCCATCTGGAACGGAACGACGTGGGTGTCACCCCGGCCCAGTCCCGGCTGCTGCGCACGCTCGCGCACTATGCCTCGCCCCCGCGCATGGCCGATCTCGCCGAGCACCTGGAAGTGGTGCCGCGCGCGGTGACGACGCTGGTCGACGGGCTGGAGGCGAGCGGGAAGGTGCGGCGGGTGCCGGATCCGGCGAACCGACGGGTGACACGCATCGAGCTGACGGACGAGGGCCGTACGACCCTGCGTGAGCTGCGCGGCGCCCGCCGCTCGGCGGCCGAGGAGATCCTCGCGCCGCTGACCGAGAAGGAGCGCCAGATGCTCGGCGTCCTGCTCGAGACCCTGATCGAGGGGGACGGTGCAAAGAGCTACTGAGCCCCAGCGGGCCGCGCACCACCCCGGTGCACGGCTCGGCGCCGCAGGTTCCGTCCGCATGCGGACCATGTCACTGCCGTGTCCGTCGCAGCGCGCGCCACGCGCCCCGCACGGCCGTGCTCAACAGCGCTCGCGGTCCTCCGTCAAAGCTCCCTGAACCGTGCTCAGCGAACGGTCGTAGCAGCCGTCGGAGCCGTCGGAGCCGTACAGCCGGTAGCGCTCGCTCGATGTGCCGACCGCGTGCCGCTGGTCGCGCGGGACGTTGATCGTGAACGCGGCGTCGCCGCTGTAGGTGTCGTCGAGACGCGACCACGCGGTACGCCGGCCGTCCCGCAGTTCCGCGACCGACGCGCGGTCGCCGAGGGTGAGTACGGTGCGCCGGTCGTCCGTGCCGATGGTCGTCGCGGCGTTCATGGTGTATGTCCGGTGGGTGTGCGTCGACCGCCTGGGGCCGCCTCCCCCGACGGCGACCCTCTGGTCGTCGGTCCAGGTCGCGTCCAGTCCGTCCGTGTTCTCGCCGTCGGTCCAGCGGTGGACGGAGGTGTTGGCGAGCGTTCGGACGACGGTGGTGGTGACGCGGCCGTGCGAGGTCTCGAGGTATCCGGAGACGGTGAGCCGGTGTCCGGCCACGGTGTCGACACGGTTCTGCGAACCGGGCGTGCAAGTCGAGGAGTTGGCGATGTCCGTCGCCTTGTCCTCGGTCAACGCTCCCGTCACCCGCGCGCGGTGGGCGTCCTGCCAGACCAGCACGTTCACCGGCGCGCTCCAGCCCTGCCGGCCCGCGGGCACCCCGACGACGGAGACCTCGACGCGGTGCGGACCGCCGTCGTCGAGCAGGCCCGCGAAGGGCGTGAGGTCGTAGGTGAGCGGCCGGACGTCGAAGGCACTGGGCGCCGGAATCACGTACCAGAGGAACGGATTGGACCAGCCGCCGGTCCAGACGTTCGGGAACGGTGCGGCGAGTCCGGCGAGCCGGCCGTCGACCTTGATCTGCACCTCGCGGTAGGGGCCGTGATCGGCCTTGCAGGAGTACGACGCCGGGTCCGCCACGGTCAGGTACCAGAATTCCTCGCAGCCGCCGCCCGAACCGGTCGCGTAGACCTCGGCGACGATCCGCTCGCTGTTGCGCGGCGCGGTGAGGGTCGTACCGTCGGGTGTGTCGGCGAGGGTGAGAACGCGGTCGGGGGTCCGCTCCGTGGGGCGGCCCGCGTAGAAGGTCAGGGTGACGTCGACGTCGATCACGCCGGTGCAGGTGTCGTCGACGACGTTGCCGATCAGCATCTCGACGTCCTGCGGGCTGCGGAACGTGTCACTGTAGCGGGTGACGTCCTTCTCGACGTGCCACTCTATGCCGTCGGGCGAAGGTTCCGGGGTGGAGGTGCGCAGGATCTCGACCCCGCCGACGTGCAGATAGCCGAGGCGGTCGTACTGACGGCCCTTCACCTTGCCGTCGAGCCGCAGGACGACCTTGCTCCATCGGTCGCCGCACCCCTGGGGCGGGCTGTATGCGCCCCGGTAGGGCGTGAAGTCGCGGAACTGTGCGTCGGCGAGCGTGACCTGGCACGACTTGTTGTGCGGCCGCTCGACGGGTGGCGCCGCCGTGACCGGGTCGTGCCAGTCGGTGCCGAACTCAGCCGGGACGTCGGCCGCTTGGGCCACGGCGGCTCCCGTGCCGAAGAACGCTCACCAGGAGGGTCGCTCCGGCGAGCATGGACATGACCATTCCTCTTCTCATGGCCGGTGTTCTACGGAGAGTCGGGGCCCGCCGCAATGACGCGTCCGGAGAAGGGCGCAATCGGTGTCCCGGTCGGGTCGTGTGCGTCGCGCTCCTGCGCTCGGTGCCGGGCCGGCCGCGTACGTCGACCGGTGGCCGGAAGCCGGTGGACTTCGGCCTCCGCCAGGAAAACCGTTTGAAATTCACCACGGGGCGACGCGAACCTTTCACGGCCTGTCACCGCTTCTCGCCCCCTCTCCTCTCCTCCCCTCCTCTTCTCTCCTTCCTGTTCCCTCCCTGACACGAGCCACTGGGACGCCATGCAGATCCAAGACCTTCCGTACGCCGATCCGGGCACCCCGGACGCACGTTCGGGCCCCCGATTCCTGTGGTGGCTCTGGCGGAACCAGCTGGGCGGGCAGCTGAAGTCTCTCGCCTGGGGCCTTTTGCACTTCGTCTCCGTCTCGGCCCTGCCCTTCTGTGTCGGCCTCGCCGTCCAGGCGGTCGTCGACCGCTCAGGCAGCCGGCTGGCCCTGACAGGCGGTCTGATGCTGCTGTGCGGCACGGGCATCGCCCTCGGTGACACCTTCCTGCACCGGGCTGCCGTGACCAACTGGATCACGGCGGCCGCCCGCGTCCAGCAACTGCTGGCCCGCAAGGCCGCTCAGTTGGGCTCCGCCCTGACCCGGAGAGTCGCCGCGGGCGAGGTGGTGGCGGTCTCCACCGGCGACGTCGAGAAGATCGGCTGGTTCGTCGAGGCGGTCTCCCGGTTCACCGCGGCCGCCCTGACGGTCGTCGTGGTCTGCGTCGGCCTCCTCGTCTACCAGCCCGCCCTCGGGATCGTCGTCGCGATCGGGCTTCCCGTCGTGGCCCTCACGGTGCTGCCGCTGCTGCCCCGTGCCACGCGCCGCGCCGACGTGCAACGCGAGAAGGCCGGTCGGGCCACCGAGCTGGCCTCGGACACCGTCGCCGGGCTGCGGGTGCTGCGCGGCATCGGTGGTGAGGAGCTGTTCCTCGACCGCTACCGCCGCGCCTCGCAGGAGGTGCGGCACGCCGCAGTGCGCAGCGCCCGGATGTGGTCGCTGATCTCCGCCGTCCAGGTTCTGCTGCCCGGGCTGCTGCTCATCGCGGTCGTCTGGCACGGAATCCAGCTGGCCCGCCAGAACCACATCACCGTGGGCGAACTCGTCACCGTCTACAGCGCGGTCATGATTCTCAACTATCCGCTGCGCCACTTCGAGGAGATCGCCATGGCGTACTCCTTCTCCCGCCCGTCGGCCAAACGGGCGGCCCGCGTGCTGTCGCTGCAGCGGTCCACGGCCACCGCGGGCACCCGTGAGTCGGAGGTGCCGGGCGGCGACCTGTACGACCCCGTCACCGGCCTGCTCGCCCCGGCAGGCCGTCTCACCGCCGTGGTCTGCGGTGATCCGGACGCGGGGGGCAGGCTCGCGGAGCGGCTGGGCGGCCACCCGACCGAGCCGGGCCGCTCGGTGCTGCTCGGCGGGGTCGCGTTGGACGAACTTCCCCTGGACAGCGCGCGCACCGCCGTCCTCGTCCAGGACAAGGACCCGGTGTTGCTGTCCGGCACACTGCACGACCTGTTCGACGTGCCCTCCTCGGGAGCCGTACGCGCCGCGGACGCGCTGGCCGCGGCGCAGTGCGACGACGTCCTGGAGGCGCTTGCCCAGGGATCGCCGGCCACCGCCGACCCGATGGACACACATATCACCGAGCGCGGGCGCTCCCTGTCCGGCGGGCAGCGCCAGAGACTCGCGCTTGCCCGGTCACTGGTCACGGACCCCGGGGTGCTGGTGCTGGACGAGCCGACCTCAGCGGTCGACTCACACACCGAGGCGCGGATCGCGGACGGACTGCGCCAGGTGCGCTCGGGACGCACGACCGTGGTGTTCACCTCCTCGCCGCTGCTGCTCGACCGCGCGGACCGCGTCGCCCTGGTCCACGACGGCGAGGTCGTGGCGGTCGGCGCGCACCGGGAACTGGTCGACAGCGAACCTCGATACCGGGCCGTGGTCACCCGGGAGACGGACGAGGAACTGGCCGCGGTCGAGGAGAGCGCCCTGGTGGGCGCGCGCCAGGAGTTGGAAGAGATGGAGGAGAGCGCATGATCGGCGTTGCGCCCCCGGCGTACGACCCGGCGGCCCCGACGACCGGCGCCACCCTGCCCGTCGGCGCGGCCGCGACCGTGCGCGCCTATGTCGTAGAACTGTTCCGCCGGCACCGCCGGTCCTTCCTCCTCCTCATCGGCGTCAACACGGTGGCGGTGCTCGCCTCCATGGTGGGTCCGTACGTGCTCGGCGGCCTGGTCGAGCAGGTGTCGGACCGGTCGCGGAAGCTTGATCTGGGCCTGGCCTCCGCCCTGTTCGTGCTCGCGCTGGGCGTGCAGGCCGTGTTCGTCCGGCAGGTGCGACTGCGCGGTGCGATGCTCGGCGAGCGGATGCTGGCCGATCTGCGCGAGGACTTCCTGGTGCGGTCGGTCGGGCTGCCGCCGGGTGTGCTGGAGCGGGCAGGCACCGGCGATCTGCTCTCCCGCATCACCACCGACATCGACCGCCTCGCCAACGCCATGCGTGAGGCCGTGCCGCAGCTGGCCATCGGCGTGGTGTGGGCGCTGCTGCTGCTCGGCGGGCTGGTCGTCACGGCTCCCCCGCTGGCGGCCGCCGTGCTGCTCGCCGTGCCGGTGCTGGTGTCCGGCTGCCGCTGGTACTTCAAGCGGGCTCCCTCGGGCTACCGCTCCGAGGCCGCCGGGTACGCCGCCGTCGCCGCGGCGCTCGCCGAGACGGTGGACGCGGGCCGCACCATCGAGGCACATCGGCTCGGTGACCGGCGGGTCACCCTGTCGGAGCGGCGGATCAAGGAGTGGACCGCCTGGGAGAGGTACACGCTCTGGCTGCGGTCCGTGCTCTTCCCGGTCATCAACGCCGTCCACGTCGTCGTGCTCGGTTCGGTCCTGATGGTCGGCGGGGTGTTCGTCCTGCGCGGCTGGATCGGGGTCGGGCAGCTGACCACGGGCGCGCTCATCGCGCAGATGCTCGTCGACCCGGTGAACCTGATCCTCCGCTGGTACGACGAGGTGCAGGTGGCCCAGGTGTCGCTTGCCCGGCTGGTCGGTGTGCGGGAGATCGAGCCCGCCGCCGGGGACGCCTCGCTGGCGCCGGACGGGCGGGACGTGCACGCCGACCGGGTCCACTTCGGCTACCGGGAGGGCGTCGACGTGCTCTGCAAGGTGTCCCTGGAGGTGGCACCGGGCACCCGGCTGGCGCTGGTGGGCCCCTCGGGCGCGGGCAAGTCCACCCTGGGCAGACTGCTCGCGGGGATCTACGCACCCCGCGACGGCCGAATCACCCTTGGTGGGGCGGAGCTGTCCCGGATGCCGGCGGAACGCGTCCGCTCCCACGTCGCCCTGGTCAACCAGGAACACCATGTCTTCGTCGGCTCCCTGCGCGACAATCTTCTGCTGGCCCGCACCGCAGCCTCGGACGCCGAGCTGTGGGCGGCGCTGGGCGCGGTCGACGCACAGGGCTGGGCACGGGCGCTGGACGGCGGCCTGGACACCGAGGTCGGCTCCGGGGGGCTGGCGCTGACCCCGGCGCAGGCCCAGCAGATCGCGCTGGCCCGGCTGGTCCTCGCCGATCCTCACACGCTGGTCCTCGACGAGGCCACCTCGCTTCTCGACCCGCGCGCGGCCCGGCATCTGGAACGCTCCCTGGCCCGCGTACTGGACGGCCGTACCGTGGTCGCCATCGCCCACCGCCTGCACACGGCCCATGACGCCGACGTGATCGCCGTCGTGGAGAACGGCCGCATCAGCGAACTGGGCAGCCACGACGAGCTGGTCGCGGCGGACGGCGCGTACGCGGCTCTGTGGCGGTCCTGGCACGGCTGAGGATCCGGTGAGCAGGCGGACGACCGGCTCGGCCGCGCGGGGCCGCCCGCTGGTGCCGGTCACCGCCGTCCCGGTGTCGCCGTCGGCTGCGACCACGGCAAGGCCATCGGGCGCCGCACCGACGACCGCCGAGGCCGGGGACGGCCGCCTGGCAGCGGTGACGGCCGCCGACAGGAAGAGCCGGCTCGCAGCAAGCGCGCGAGTCATGGGGACCACCGGCGCCTGGGACAACGGGGCCCGGCCGGGCGAGTGTGCGGAGGCGGCGCACGTCGGGGCTCGGGCCGGCCCGGTCACGGCGCGGAGGCTCGCAGCCAGGTCTGCCTGCGCTTCCGGCCGCACGGCTGGGGCCGACGGCCGCGATGCCGGACCTGCTGAGGCTTCGCGGATCGAGGCGGCGCGCGGCGGGCGGGAGGCCAGGTCTGCCAGCCCTTCCGGCAGGCAGGCCACGGCGGGTGAGCACGAAGGGGGATCCGCCGGTACTTCGGGCTGCCAGGTCATGGCGCGCGGACGCCCAGGGTGCCCGCGGCGGTGCCGCTGTCCCAGCCCGGGCGGTGACCCGCGCTCGTGCCGTTGCGCGGTCCCGACCAGGGGTGGAAGTCTGGAGAACGGCACAGGCTTGGGAAATGCCCCGCAACCGTCCGGTTCGCGGTATGTGACACCCGGGCCGCACGTGTCGGCGACCCGTCGCCGCCTACGGTGGCGCATGGCCGTCCTCACCACCTGGAGGTACTCGTGGACAGCGTCGACGGCTGGGGGGACGACGTCTACCAGCCCGATCCCGATCCCATGGAGGTCCGGGAGGACACGGGTGTGCTCGACGTCGAGGACACACTGGACTTCGACGGCGTCGACGACCCGCTCGACCGTGGCTGGTCCCCTCCGGAGCGTCCGTGGGCTGTGGAGCACGTCGGGGTGACTGCGGCCGAGCGTCAGGCAGGTGAGACGCTCGACCAGCGGCTCGCCGAAGAGCTGCCCGATCAGGCCGACCCCGACGGCGACGACATCGGCGACCGCGACACCGACGGGGAACTGCTCGACAACGAGGTCGGCAACCGCCGCTCCGGCCGGCTGGTGGCCCCGGACGAGGGGGCGCACGAGGACGACGAGGCCGCCCTCGTCGCCACGGACGTCGGCATCGACGGCGCCGCCGCCTCCGCCGAGGAGGCAGCGATGCACGTCGTCGACGAGGACTCCCTCCCCAGCTGATCCGCACGCCCCCTGCCCGCACGCCCCGCACCAGGAGCCGCCATGCAGCAGGACCAGCACCCCGACTACCATCCCGTGGTCTTCCGCGACCGCGCCGCCGGCTACGCGTTCCTGACCCGGTCCACCGCGCAGAGCGAGCAGACCATCGAGTGGGACGACGGCCGGAGCTACCCGGTGATCGACGTGGAGATCTCCTCCGAGAGCCACCCGTTCTACACGGGCAAGGCCCGCACGGTCGACACCGAAGGCCGCATCGCCCGCTTCGAGCGCCGGTACGGCGGGGCCGGGACCGGAGAGACCACCTGATCCACCGCTCGGCCGGCCACTCCGGCAGGGGCGCCTCAGATCACGTTGAGCGCCGCCGCACAGCCCACACCGCCGAGCAGCATGAACATGGGCATCAGCACCTTCAGCTCCACCCAGCTCCCGGCGCGGAACCGCATGACCTTCGGCGGCCCCACGGGGTACCAGCGCTTGCGGCCCACAGGGATGGGCCACAGGATCGGGCAGCCCGACACCGTCAGGGCGTCCCCGATGTCGTGCACCAGCGCGCCGAGCACGATCGGCAGCCCCAGCCACATGTACTCCTGGCCCGGCGCGGTGAACAGCCAGTCGGAGCCGTTGCCCGGCTTGTCCAGGACGCCCGCGAGGATCCACGCGGTGGTCGCGGCCAGCAGCCAGACCAGCACGTCGCTGCTGGAGCCGCGCGCCGCCCGCCACAGCAGGCCCTCGATCGCCAGCACCATGTGAACGAAGAGGATCGCCAGCACCGCCCACCGGCCGCCCGCGATCGCCGCCGCCGAGCAGCCGGCGCCGAGCAGCACCGCCCACAGCCAGGTGTGCGTCAACGTGCGGTGCCCTCCGGAGCGACGCGGGTCGCCCTTCATCCGGGTCGCCTTGTAGACGCCGTATGCCAGCCTGTCCACGATCTCGCAGACCCAGCGGGAGAGCGGCCCGAAGGCACGGGAGATCGTGGCCGCCTTGTGGTCGAGGTCCGGGGCGAGCGCGGCGCCGGCACAGATCAAGGCACCGCAGAGGAGCACCGGCCAGGGCATCGGATGCCCGGCCGCGGCGGCGGCCGCTCCCACCCCGAGCCAGGCCGCGGCCCCCGACAGTGAGTGTGCTGGTCCCATCATGGCCGCTTCCCGCCCCATTCCTTGTGTACCGCTGTCCAGTTGACCTGGTGCGCCGACGTTGCGTCGGCGCCACAGCGTAGCGGCCGTGATCTTCGCGCTCCCAGCCGATTCCCCTCTCGGGGACAAGGCCAGGCAAGATGGGTGCGTGACCCTCATCGATCAGCTGCCGCCGACCGCCGACCCCGACGCCCTGTACGAAGCCTTCGAGTCGTGGGCGCAGGAGCGCGGCCTCACCCTCTACCCGCACCAGGAGGAGGCGCTGATCGAGGTGGTCTCCGGGGCGAACGTGATCGTCTCGACGCCCACCGGCTCCGGCAAGAGCATGATCGCCGCGGGCGCGCACTTCGCAGCACTGGCCCGGGACGAGGTCACCTTCTACACGGCCCCCATCAAGGCGCTTGTGTCGGAGAAGTTCTTCGAGCTGTGCAAGCTGTTCGGCACCGAGAACGTCGGCATGCTCACGGGCGACGCCTCCGTGAACGCCGACGCTCCCGTGATCTGCTGCACCGCCGAGGTGCTGGCCTCCATCGCGCTGCGCGACGGCAAGCACGCGGACGTCGGCCAGGTCGTCATGGACGAGTTCCACTTCTACGCCGAGGGCGATCGCGGCTGGGCCTGGCAGATCCCGCTGCTGGAACTCCCCCAGGCGCAGTTCATTCTGATGTCGGCCACTTTGGGCGATGTGTCGTTCTTCGAGAAGGACCTCACGCGCCGCACCGGCCGCCCCACCTCGGTGGTCCGCTCGGCGACCCGTCCGGTGCCGCTCTCCTACGAGTACAAGCTCACCCCGCTCACCGAGACCCTCACCGATCTGCTGGAATCCAAGCAGGCCCCGGTGTACATCGTGCACTTCACGCAGGCGCAGGCCGTGGAGCGGGCGCAGGCGCTGATGAGCATCAACATGTGCTCGCGCGAGGAGAAGGACCAGATCGCCGAGCTGATCGGGAACTTCCGCTTCACCACCAAGTTCGGCCGTAACCTCTCCCGTTACGTACGGCACGGCATCGGGGTGCACCACGCCGGCATGCTGCCCAAGTACCGGCGCCTGGTGGAGAAGCTCGCGCAGGCCGGCCTGCTGAAGGTCATCTGCGGGACGGACACGCTCGGAGTGGGCGTCAACGTACCCATCCGAACGGTGCTGTTCACCGCCCTCACCAAGTACGACGGCAGCCGGGTGCGCACGCTGCGGGCCAGGGAGTTCCACCAGATCGCGGGCCGCGCGGGGCGAGCCGGTTTCGACACGGCGGGACTTGTCGTGGCCCAGGCGCCGGAGCACGTCATCGAGAACGAGAAGGCGCTGGCGAAGGCGGGCGAGGACCCGAAGAAGCGGCGCAAGGTGGTGCGCAAGAAGGCGCCGGAGGGCTTTGTCGGCTGGACGGAGAACACCTTCCAGAAGCTGATCGACTCGGAGCCGGAGCCGCTGACCTCGCGTTTCCGGGTGACGCACACGATGCTGCTGTCGGTGATCGCCCGCCCGGGCAACGCGTTCAAGGCGATGCGTCACCTCCTGGAGGACAACCACGAGCCGCGCAAGCAGCAGCTGCGCCACATCCGCCGGACGATCGCGATCTACCGTTCGCTGCTCGACGGCGGCATCGTGGAGAAGCTCGACCAGCCCGACGCCGAGGGCCGCATCGTCCGGCTCACGGTCGACCTTCAGCAGGACTTCGCGCTCAACCAGCCGCTGTCCACGTTCGCGCTCGCCGCGTTCGAACTCCTCGACCCCGAGTCGCCGTCCTACGCCCTCGACATGGTGTCCGTCGTCGAGTCCACCCTGGACGACCCGCGGCAGATCCTCGTCGCCCAGCAGAACAAGGCGCGCGGCGAGGCCGTGGCCGCGATGAAGGCGGACGGCGTCGAGTACGAGGAGCGCATGGAGCGCCTCCAGGACATCACCTACCCGAAGCCGCTGGAGGAACTGCTCTTCCACGCGTACAACACCTACCGCAAGAGCCACCCATGGGTCGGGGACCACCCGCTGTCGCCGAAGTCCGTCGTCCGTGACATGTACGAACGGGCACTGTCCTTCACCGAGTTGGTTTCCTTCTACGAGTTGGCCCGCACCGAGGGCATCGTGCTGCGCTACCTCGCCAGCGCCTACAAGACGCTCGACCACACCATCCCGGACGACCTCAAGTCCGAGGACCTGCAGGACCTGATCGAGTGGCTCGGGGAGATGGTGCGCCAGGTGGACTCCAGCCTGCTGGACGAGTGGGAGCAGCTCGCGAACCCGGAGGAGATGACCGCCGAGGAGGCCCAGGAGAAGGCCGACGAGGTCAAGCCGGTCACCACCAACGCGCGGGCCTTCCGGGTCCTGGTCCGCAACGCCATGTTCCGGCGCGTCGAGCTGGCCGCCCTCGACCAGGTCGAGGAACTGGGCGAGATGGACGCCGAGTCCGGCTGGGACTCGGACGCCTGGGGTGAGGCGATGGACAAGTACTGGGACGAGTACGACGACCTCGGCACCGGTCCCGACGCCCGCGGCCCCAAGCTGCTGGTCATCAACGAGGAGCCGGCGAACGGCGTCTGGCGCGTCCGCCAGATCTTCGACGACCCGAACGGGGACCACGACTGGGGCATCAGCGCGGAGGTCGACCTCGCGGCCTCGGACGCCGAGGGCCGTGCCGTCGTCCGGGTCACCGACGTGGGTCAGCTGTGAGCGGTTGTCGACCGGTTGTGAGCCAAGGAGAAACCCACCGATGACGAACCCGGCGGAAAGGCTGGTCGACCTGCTCGACCTGGAGCAGATCGAGGTCGACATCTTCCGTGGGCGGAGCCCGCAGGAGTCGCTGCAGCGGGTCTTCGGCGGCCAGGTGGCGGGCCAGGCGCTGGTCGCCGCCGGCCGCACCACGGACGGCGACCGCCCCGTGCACTCGCTGCACGCGTACTTCCTGCGCCCGGGCCGGCCCGGTGTACCGATCGTGTACCAGGTGGAGCGGGTCCGCGACGGCCGGTCGTTCACCACACGCCGGGTCACGGCCGTGCAGCAGGGCCGCACGATCTTCAATCTGACCGCCTCCTTTCACAAGCCTGAGGAAGGACCGTTCGAGCACCAACTGCCACCGGCCCGTGAGATACCGGACCCGGAATCGCTGCCGACGGTCTCCGACGAGATCCGCAAGCACCTGGGCGCGCTGCCGGAACAGTTGGAGCGGATGGCGCGCCGCCAGCCCTTCGACATCCGCTATGTCGACCGGCTGCGCTGGAACGCCGAGGAGATCGAGGGGGCCGAACCGCGCAGCGCCGTGTGGATGCGCGCGGTCGGACCGCTCGGTGAGGACCCGCTGGTCCACACGTGCGCGCTGACCTACGCCAGCGACATGACTCTGCTGGACGCGGTCCGCATCCCGGTCGAACCCCTGTGGGGCCCGCGGAACTTCGACATGGCCTCGCTGGACCACGCCATGTGGTTCCACCGGCCGTTCCGCGCGGACGAGTGGTTCCTGTACGACCAGGAGTCGCCGATCGCCACCGGTGGCCGAGGCCTGGCTCGCGGGCGTATCTACGACCGGCAGGGCCGGCTGCTCGTGTCGGTCGTCCAGGAAGGCCTTTTCAGGACTCTGTGACGGATCGGTGCGGGAATCGACGGGCGGCGTTTTGGCCACCTGAGCCCGCGGCCGAGTGGCTCAGAGCCGCACGGGACGGGGGCTTCTTCGCCGCAGCCAGGCCCGCAGACCGCTGGTGGGGTGGCTCGGGGCCGGTTCGGCCCGGCGGTGGTCCTGGCGGGGCCGCGGAGGCGGCGCAGGCGCCCGCATCACCGGCGCGGCGTGCCAGGCGAACGCCCGGCTCGCGGGCTCGCGCGTCGGCTCGGGCGGGTGCGGCAGCGGCTTCGGCACCCGTGCCGCAGGCGGGTTCTCACCGGGCTCCACCCAGCCAGGTGCCGGCGGGCCCGCAGGGCGTGTGACCGTCGCAGCCAGGGGCGGGATGGGCCGAGCGACCGCTCGTCGGACCGGCGCTGCGCCATGGCGGGGGACCGGACTCGGGGCCGGTGCGAGAGCGCGGGCCTCCGCCAGCAAGTGGGCCAGGTCGCTGCGCAGCCACTCGATCTCGTCCGCATCCTGCGCGGTCGTGATCCGCTCGGCGAGATGTGCGGCAGGCGATCCCGGAGTGCCCTGACCGGGTGGTGTGGGCCGGAAGCGGTGCAGGCAGGCACGCTCTTGAGGATCTTCGACGACGTCGGCGATCTCGACGGGCGAGAGGAAGGCGGCCACGGCTCCGGCCCGCACCCACGGGTCCTCGGCCTGGCGCAGCAGGAACCCGAGGTGACGTCCCCGCCAGTTGCGGGCACGCAGGTCCACACCGGCCGCCAACTGGCCGCGCAGGTTCTCGGGCGCGCGGCCCTTGAGCAGGTGCGCGTTCTTGGCGTCGGAGACGAACTGCCGCAGGTCTTCCGCCAGATAGAGCCAGACCACGACTCGATAGCGGTTCAGGTACCACTTCACCGGCAGGAGAAGGCCCGAGCGGGCGAGGCGGGTGAACCGCCCGACGGGGATCTCCACGAGTGCGGCGCCCTCGGTGGTGCCCACCACCCGCACGCGCCGGCGCAGCGCCTCGGGATGTCCCTCCTGCGCGCGCAGACGGTCGATCTCGGCCCGCTGCACCCTCCGCAGTCCTCCCCCACCCTCGTCGGGCACGGTCCGGACATGGCCGAGGTGCACGGCGAGGTCGAACTCACCTCGTTTGAGGCCCAGTTCCCGAGCGGCACGGCTCGGCGTGCAGGTGGCGGACCGGGGACGGCTGTACGTGTTCGACGACATGGTCGTACTCCCCCGTGGAGTCATCGGCTCACGCCCTGTGCGTTCGCCGTGCACCCACCGTAGCCGCATCGACGCACCACGTGTCAGCCCTGTGGACAACTCTGCGGAGGGCCAAGAACCTGCGGGTCAGGCCTCTGCGGTGGGGGTTCTTTCCGGTTTCCTGGCGTCGACGCCGAGGTGTTCGCCCACACGATTGACGAGCAGCGCCATCTCGTAGGCGATCTGGCCGATGTCGGCCTCCGCTCCGCTGAGCACGCACAGACAACTGCCGCTGCCTGCCGCGGTCACGAACAGGACCGCATCGTCGTACTCCACCATGGTCTGGCGCACCCTGCCGGCACCGAAGTGGCGTCCCGATCCCTTCGCCAGGCTGTGCAGCCCGGACGCGACGGCGGCCAGATGCTCGGCGTCCTCACGGCGTAGTCCCGTGCTCGCGCCCGTGACCAGGCCGTCGTTCGACAGGACCAGCGCGTGCCGCACATCGTCCACTCGCTCGGTCAGATCGTCCAGGAGCCAGCCGAGTCCCTGGTTCTGCGCCATCTCCGTCTCCCCCTGTGATGTCTCCCCCTGGCTGGAGGAACTCTCCGCCAGCCTTCCCCACGTCCGGCGTACGGGCAAGCAGGATGGGGGCATGGCACAGAAGATGACCGACGAGGAATGGCGGGCGTTCGTCTCGCACGGCACCAGGACGGGCAAACTGTCCACCGTTCGCGCCGATGGGAGCCCTCATGTGGCCCCGATCTGGTTTCTGCTGGACGGTGACGAACTCGTCTTCAACACCGGTGAGGAAACGGTGAAAGGGCGCAATCTCGCCCGCGACGGGCGCGCGGCCCTGTGCGTGGACGACGATCGGCCGCCGTTCCACTTCGTGGTGCTGAGCGGCCGGGCACGGCTGTCTCGGGACCTGGACGAGGTGCGGCACTGGGCCACCCGCATCGCCGCCCGGTACATGGGCGAGGAGCGTGCCGAGGAGTACGGCGCCCGTAACGGCGTTCCGGGCGAGCTGCTGGTCCGGGTGCCGGTCGACCAGGTGGTGGCCGTGAAGGATCTGGCGGCCTGAGGGGCGGGCTCAGCCGACCGAGTCCAGCAGTCGGGCTGTGTGCATCCGCCCGGCGTACTCCACGAGCCTGATCAGGACTTCCTTGCCGGAGTCCCGGTCGCGGGCGTCGCACAGCACCACCGGGGTGCCGCGGTCCAGATCGAGGGCGCGGGAGACGTCGTGGGCGCCGTAGGCGCGGGCTCCCGGGAAGCAGTTGACGGCGACCACGAACGGGATGCGCCGATGCTCGAAGTAGTCGACCGCGGGGAAGCAGTCCTCCAGACGCCGGGTGTCAGCGAGGACGACGGCGCCGAGGGCACCCTGGGACAACTCGTCCCACAGGAACCAGAAGCGGTCCTGTCCGGGTGTGCCGAAGAGGTACAGGGACAGACCGGAGCGGATCGTGATACGTCCGAAGTCCATGGCGACGGTGGTGGTGACCTTCTGATCCACGCCGTCGGTGTCGTCCACCAGTTGTCCGGCCTCGCTGAGGAGTTCCTCGGTGCGCAGCGGCCGGATCTCGCTGACGGCCCCGACCAGGGTCGTCTTGCCGACCCCGAACCCCCCGGCTACCAGTATTTTCAGCGCCAGGGCGGAGGTGTCGCCGACGGTGTCGGAAGTCTCGGTGAGCATGATCACTTCTCTCGGGAGGACCGGCTGCGGTCGGCGTCCGTGTGCTGCGGGCGCGAAGGCAGCATCATGACAACGGAGCGGTGTCTTGGGGTGGTCGGACCGAATCGCACCTGATCTGACCGACTTGTGTCCGGTCGAGGGCGGATGGTGCACGGACGGGGACGTGGCGCGGCGTCCGGCGGCTTCGGAACGTTCATCTACAACGCTCGCAATCCCTCGATGACCTCGCGGAGAATTCGCTCGTCGGGCAGGTGGGCCGGGGGCACGGGACGGCTGATGACCACGCAGCCGAGTTCCAGGAGGTCGCCGAGGAGCACCCTGATCACCCCGACCGGAAGGTCGGCGTCGGCGGCGAGTTCGGCGACGGACTGGGTTTCGGTGCGGCACAGCTCGACCAGGGTCCGGTGTTCGGGCCCGAGCGCGACGTCGTCGAGCGCCGGGGCCACGGGGTCCAGGGTGACGAGGGCGATCAGGTCGAAGCGCACCCCGGTGGGACCCGGCTGTGTGCGCCCGCCCGTCATCGCGTAGGGGCGCACCAGTGGTCCGGCCTCGCCGTCGTACCACTGGCCGCCCGGTGGCTCCCACGGGCCGTTCTGGTTCTCGTTCATCTGTGGCGCCCTTACGGGGTCATCCGGCTGCGGGCGGCTGCGCTACCACGCGCGGCGCCGTGTAGAGGTGCTCGCCGACCCGCTTGACCAGGCGGGCCATCTCGTAGGCGACGAGTCCGATGTCGGCGGTGACGGCGGTGAGCAGGGCCAGGCAGGAGCCGTCGCCGGCGGCGGCGACGAAGAGGAACGCGTCGTCCATCTCGACCATCGTCTGGCGGACGCCGCCCGCTCCGAAGTGCCGCCCCGCGCCCTTGGCCAGGCTGTTGAAGCCGGAGGCGACGGCGGCGAGGTGCTCGGCGTCCTCCCGGGCGAGGTCGGTGGAGGCGCCGACGGCCAGTCCGTCGTTGGAGAGTACGACGGCGTGCCGTACCTCGCTCACGCGCATCACCAGGTCGTCGAGCAACCAGTCCAGTTCGCCGGAGCGCTGTCCGGCCCTCGTGTTCGGGTCCTGGATCATGCCGGGTCTCCTTCGCTGTTGTGCGTGCCCGTTTCGGGTTCAGGGGCGGCACCGCGGCCCGGCCGTCGGCCGCCGCCGCGAGCCCAGCCGTCGCGGTAGGCCGCCATGCGGTCCCGGACCAGTTCGGGGGTACGCCGATCGTCGTTGTGCCGTGCGGTCTGCGGTGCGGGTGCTTCGGCGCGCTGCTTCCGCAGCTGGGGGGCGAGGTTCGCCTGGCGCACACGACGTGGGAGATCGTCGGTGTTCTCGGGGTCGCTGGGCGATCGGTGCAGCCTCAGGGCAGTGACTCCGGGGGGCGGGGTCTCGTCGGCGGTCGCGTGCGGACCCAATTCGTCGGCTGCGGCGTGCGGGCCGGGAACGGTGGCCGCGAGGGCCGGCCGGTCCGACAGCGCGGCGACGGCCTCCTGGCGCTCGCTCACGCCGGGCACGCGCGTGTACTCGCGTCCCCGCTCGTGAGGGGCCTGCTCGCCGTGGTGCGAGGCGTGTTCGGCCGCGCCGCTGTGGAGCAGGGCGGTGGGCAGCAGGACGACGGCGGTGGAGCCTCCGTAGGGGGAGGGCCGCAGATGCACCTTGACGCCGTGCCGGGAGGCGAGGCGGCTGACCACGAAGAGCCCGAGTCGGTCGCTGTCGAACAGGTCGAGGGCCTCGGACTGTTCGATACGGCGGTTGGCCTCCGCGAGGGTCTCGGGACCCATGCCGAGTCCGCGGTCCTCGATCTCCAGCGCGTAGCCGTTGCCGACGGGCTCGCCGGTGACGCGCACGCGTGTGTGCGGAGGTGAGAACTGCGCCGCGTTCTCGACGAGTTCGGCGAGCAGGTGGGTGAGGTCGGCGACGGCGGCGCCGATGACAAGGGCCTCGGGGAGCTGGCGTACCTCCACGCGCGCGTAGTCCTCGACCTCGGACACGGCGGCCCGTACGACGGTGGTCAGGGACACCGGCATGCGCCAGGCCCGCCCCGGTGCGGCGCCGGAGAGGATGATCAGACTCTCGGCGTGCCGCCGCATGCGCGTGGTGAGGTGGTCCAGCCGGAACAGGTCACCCAGCTCGTTGGGGTCCTCCGAGCGGCGCTCCATGCTGTCCAGGAGGCTGAGCTGGCGGTGGACCAGCACCTGGCTGCGGCGTGCCAGGTTGACGAAGACTCCGGAGATGCCGCTGGCGAGTTCGGCGCGCTCCACGGCGGCGCGCAAGGCGGCGCGGTGGACGGTGGTCAGGGCTTCCGAGACCTGACCGGTCTCGTCCTCGGCGGGTGGTCCGGCGGGCGCCTCGGCCTGGATGACGATCTCCTCGCCCGCGCGCAGTCTGCGCATCGCCTCGGGCAGTTTGCGACGGGCGATCTCCAAGGCGTCGTTGCGCAGGCTCACGAGTTCGATCACGAGGCCGCGGCCGATACGGACGGAGATGACGAGAGAGATGGCGACGGCGACCAGACCGAGGAGCACGGCGGCGCCCGCGGTGCTGAGCAGGCCGCGCGTGAACGGGTCGGCGCGGCCGGCGACGGCGCGGGCCGTGTCCGCCGCGATGCCCTGCATGCCGTCCTGCACGCGCGCGTGAGCGGCGTTCCAGGCGGCCGCGTCGGCCGGTCGGGCACCGGAGCCGGAGGCGATGATCTTGTCCTCGGCGGCGTCGAGGGCGGTGTAGGGGCCGCTGTCGGCCAGGTTCCGCCAGACGGCGCGCTGAGGGTCGGGCAGGTCGATGACGGCGGCATCGGTGAGGGTACGGCGCGCGGCGACGGCGGCGCCGAACAGCCGGAGCCGTTCGCCCTGCAGCCGCCCGCTGCCGATCAGGGTGCCCTCCTGGGCCAATGCCTCGCCGGCGCGGTTGAATTCGAGCAGCACGCGCGCGTCGGAACCGACATCGGCCCGCTGGATGCCGCTGAGGGCGCCGTCCACGGCGAAGGCCGCACCGATGGTCTTCGTGTACTGGGCGTAGACCGTGTCCCAGCCGGCCCTGCGGTCCAGTACGGCGGCACGCAGGGCGCGCAGGTGTTCGGCGCCGGTGACGAAGTCGTTGAGGCGCCCGGAGACGCCCGCCGGCAGTTCCTCGCTGTCGGCGACGGTGTTGTTGCCGCCGAGCCGCAGCTTGGCCACGGCCCGGTCCGTGCGGGCGGCCAGCCCTTGCAGATCGCTGCCGTCGGCGCCCGGTGCGGTGGCGTGGCGCACGGCCGCGGCGCGCTCTGCCTCGAGGGCGGTGACGGCCGTGGCCAGCGGGGTGCGTAGTTCGGCGTCGACCCGCTGGGACTGCCGCAGCCGGGCGACGTCCTGGGCGGTGGTGACGGTGGCGTACCCCCACAGGGCGAGCAGCGAGACGACGGGCACCATCAGCAAACTGACCACCTTGGCGCGCACGGTGCGCGGGCGCAGGCGCAGCCGGTCGCCACGCGCGCGTGTCTTGGCAGCGGGTGTGCCGAGCGGGCGGCCGGCTCCCTCGGCGGCGGGCGGTCCGGCGTGTGCGCGGCGGCCGCGCGGCGGATGCGCGGGGCTGCCGGCTTTCGGGCTGGTACGGGGTGGGCGCATGGCCTCCTCGCTCGGGACGTGGGTCGGGGCGCTCGGACCGGGCTCCCGCTAGCGGGCGATGCTTTCGACGGGCCGCTGGGCGGAGGCGGAGGCCTCTCGCTCACCGGCCGTGGGTGAGAGGGCGACGAAGGCGGAGGTGATGAACAGGTAGGACCCGAGACCGACGGCGAGGGGGAAGATGAACTGCATCGCCGTGGCCCCGGGCAGAGCCGCGCCGGAGGGGTCCACACGCACGCTCACCGCGAACATCCCGGTGTAGTGCATGCTGCTGACGGCCGCTCCCATGACGAGGGAGGCGACGGTGACCGCGAGGGGCGACTTGATGTTGAGGCCCGCCCACAGGGCCGCGGTCGCCGCGACGACGGCGATCAGCACCGACACTCCGACGAGAACGGGGTCGTACCTGATGTCACCGTGCAGTCGGACGGCCGCCATGCCCAGGTAGTGCATGCTGGCGACCCCCAGCCCGGTGGTGAGGCCGCCGAACAGGAGCGCCCGGTTGCGGTCGCGGCTGTAGCCGACGGTGAAGACGCCGGCGCAGACGACGAACACGGCGACGAGGAGGCTGAGGATGGTCAGCGGCACGTTGTAGCGGATGTCGGTGCCACTGACACGGAAGCCGAGCATGGCCACGAAGTGCATGGTCCAGATGCCGGTACCCATGGCGGAAGCGGCGGTGACGAGCCAGTTCCGGCGTGAGCGGCCGGAGGTGGCGAGCGCGCGCACGGTGCAGCGCAGACCGAGAGCAGCACCCGTGCAGGCCATGACGTACGACAGCACGGGGGTCAGCCAGCCGAAGGCGGCGTGGTCCAGGTGTCCCATGGCCAAGGGACGCTAGGGGGGCACGGGCGCACGAAGGGGGCGCATTTCGAAAGCTGTTGGAATATGACACCCAGATGCGCCAGAACGATCGGGTCCGGCCCGAACATGTGCGCCTACGGATCCCCCGCGACGGTGAGGAATCATGCGGAACATGAGCGACGACCACACACATGTGCAGGAGTTCTTCACCGCCCGCGCGGCCGACTGGGACAGCCGGTTCCCCGACGACGGCCCCGCCTACTCGGCAGCGGTCGCCGACGTCGGACTGCGGCCGGGTGACCGTGTGCTGGACGCGGGCTGCGGCACGGGGCGCGCCCTGCCGCCACTGCGAGCCGCCGTCGGCCCCTCCGGGGTGGTGCTGGGCGCCGACCTGACGCCGGCGATGCTCGACGCCGCGATGCGGGCCGGCCGGCACCGGGAGGGGCGGCTGCTGCTCGCGGACGTCACCGCGCTGCCGCTGCAGTCGTCGGTGCTGGACGCCGTGTTCGCGGCCGGCCTGATCGCGCATCTGCCGCGGCCGGAGCAGAATCTGCGGGAGCTGGCCCGTGTGGTGCGGCCCGACGGCGTGCTCGCGTTGTTCCACCCCATCGGGCGGGCGGCGCTGGCGGCGCGTCAGGGCCGCCGAATCACTCCGACCGATCTGCGCGCCGAGCACAACCTCCGTCCGCTGCTGGCACGCTCGGGGTGGCGCATGACCTCGTACGTCGACGAGGACGCGCGTTTCCTCGCGCTCGCGGTGCGCGGGGATCGCTCGGCGTAACGCCTGGGACGGGCGGATCAGTCCTTGCCGGCGACGGCCGCCGTGAAGGCGTCGGAGTTGTCGAACATGACGTTGTGCCCGGCGCCGGGCACCGTCACCACGCGCACCCCGGCGGCCTCCACATTCTTCCTGCCCGGCAGTTCACCGCTGCGCTCGCCCTGGAGGTGGACCCCGTCGACGGGCAGCTTCTCCAGGATGGTGCGCATGACCGGATCGGAACCGCGGCGCAGTCCGACGGCGCTGCGATGCAGGGCGCGCGGGTCGGCCAGCCGCATGGTGGCGGCCCACAGCGGACCGACGCCTTCCAGCACGCGCGCGTACAGTACGTCGGCGAAATCGTCCTCTTCATGGAGGCGATGGCCCTGCCGGCGGCCGTGAGCGGCCCGAAGGCGTCCAGGTTGGCCTCGGTGAGGACGAGCCGGGACGCGAGATCGGGACGCCGGTGGGCGGCACGATGGCCCCGGCGCCGCCCATGCTGTGCGCGACCAACTCGGCGCGGCGGATCAAACGGCTGGAGAAAGCGGGCCTGCTGGTCCGGGCCATCGAGCCGGGTGCCGTGGCGGCACCGCGTCATGTGCTGAGGCTGACCGAGGAGGGCAGGCGTGAGCTGAAGCGCCGGCTCGCCGAACCCGCGCAGCGCGAGATCACCGACGAGAACCACTGGTTCACGCTGCTCGCGTTCCTGCGGCACCTGAAGGACTCCGCCGCCCAGGCGGCCGTACTGCGCCGCCGGCTGGCCTTTCTGGAGGAGCCGACGAGCTTCTTCTACGACGGCGAGCGGCCGCTGCGCGCCGAGGAACTGGACGACCCGTTCCGGCGTGGTGTCCTCACCATCGCACGTGCCACCAGCCGGGCCGAACTGGCCTGGCTGCGCGACACCTTGGCCTCACTCGGCGACGTCGGCCGCTGAGGCGCCCCGGTGCCGCACCGGGCAGCCGCGCAGCCCGGGAACCGGGCGGGTGCCCAGGTCCGCCACCCGGAAGCCGTCCGGATAGCCCCTGACCTGCCCGTTCTGGCGTGCGAAGTGTGGCGAGCGGCGCGGTGGCAGCAGCCGGACGAGCCGACCACGCGCGCGAAGGGCCCGGCGGACCAACTCCGATGTCGTCGCGCCGGGCGGGGCGTATCGGAACGCGCGCAGCAGCGACTCGTCGAGCAGGGCGAGCGTGGCGGTACGCAGCAACGGTGCCAGCGGGCGCGGATACCAGGACGCCATCAGGGCGAGTGTGGCGTCGGAGACCCGCCGGGACCGCTCGTCCCAGGCGAAGTGCTCCCTCTCGTACGCGTCGAGCAGTTCCTCGAACTCCTCGTAGGTCTCGGGGATGCCGGGGATGCCCATGTGCCGGCCGAGAGTGCGGTAGTACTCGGTGGCGGCGACGATCTCGTGTCGGGACAGGCGCCGCCAGCCGTAGGCGTCGATCCAGCGCCTGGGCAGCACGACGAACGTACTCAGCACATAGCGCATGTCGTCGTCGCTGATGTCGTAGCTGCGGTGCATCTGGTTGATGCGGCGGATCGCGGTACGCCCCTCGTCGCCGGCGAAACCGTGCTCGACGACGGTGTCGAGGAGCAGCACGGTGTCGTCGTACCGCTTCTGGGTGCGCTCGGTCAGCTCGCCCGTCTCGGCGAGCAGCCGGCCGATGCTCGGGACGGCGTAGGTGCGGTAGAGGGCCAGTTCCAGTGCGCGGGTGTAGTCCCAGGGGAACTCGTACGCCACACTGAGCCGGTAGATCTCCAGCGCGTCCGTCACCGGATCCAGCCGGCGGATCCGCCTCAGCCGCTCGAAGCGCTTCACTGCGTCGTCCCCCTTCTGCCGCAGAACATCCAACTCTACGTTGAACAGAGAGCAGATGAGCGATCGACGACGACCCCGTTCGGGGGGAGGGTGGTCCGCGTGTTCGGCCTGATACGCAAGTACGCCGCCAGACTCCGCGCTTCCGCGCACGCACAGCCGGCGGGATCTCGGGAAAGACGCGCGCACAACTTGTTCGAAGCCGCGGCCACCTATGTCGTGGCCCGCGCGGAGGACGATCAGGACCGGCTCGAGGAGGCGGCGGGCTGGGTGCCGCCGGAAGCGCTGTCGTTCGGGGTGAGCGAACTCGCCTGCCGCGCCGTCGTCGCGCTGGCCCGGGCACGCGATCAGTCGCCCGCCTCGGTGGCCCGCGATCTGCTGGGACTGCCCACGGGCTGAACGGGAAGAGCCTGCTTCCACCGTGGCCGTTTCGCCCCCGTCCAGGCGGAAACCTGCAGGTCCGGGTGGTGTGAGGAGTCGTGACAAGCGGCTTCCGCTCGCACTAGGGTGCGCGCCGTTGGACGAACCACTGGGAGGCAGGGATGGCCGGAGCCGACGAGGAGACCGGCGCCGCCGCGGACGATGCGCTGTACGTGCTGACGGCGGTGCTGCTGACGCCGGCGCAGTTTCCGAGCGTTCTGGGCGACGACTATCCGGAGGCGTGCGCGGCGCTGGGTCTGGCACCCCTCGCCGACGGGTACGGCCTGGTGCTGGGCCAGGACGGCACCGGCGCGCGCTGGACGGTCGTGATCGACGACGTCTCGCTGGTCGCCGTGGCGATCGCGTCCTGGGACTGCGGCATGGAGTACGAACTGTCCCCCGACGAGCGCGCGGTCGTGGCCGCCCTGCCGGGCTGGCCGCTGGCCGTCGCCGTCGCGGCTCCCGGTGTCCCAGCTCCGCACGACCCCGATCCCGAGGCGGCGGACCGGCCCGCGCTGAGCCCGCCGGACACGAGCTCATGGGGGCCGGCACAACGCAGGCTGGGCGCCGACGAGATAGCCCTGCAGTGGGCGAAGTGGCGGGAGCAGATCGACGACGCGCAGTTCGCCACGTCCGGCGGGCGGGACGAGCCGGAGGCGCGGGAGACGGCCGAGGAGTCCTCACCACCGGGCGAGCAGGCGGTGCCGCACAGCGGCCACCAGGGAATCAGGCGGGTCCTCACGGAGGCTCGCACCTATGTCGACTCGCCGCCGCCGCTCGGCCGGGTGCGCTCGTCGTTCGCCCCGGGGGACGCCCGTACGCTGCGCGCCGACGGCCCCGGCTGGTCGCTCGTGGCCCGCACCGACGACATCGCCTTCGTCCTGCTCGACGAAGAACCGGGCGAGGTCCTGCCGGTGGGCCGGGGGCCCGAGCTGCCGGGCCTGCTGGAAGCGCTCGACAAGATGGCCGTACGGCCCCTCTGAGGCCGTACGACGCCCGCAGGGACCCCGAAGCCGCCCTCGGGCAACCGGGCGACGACCGCCGGTCCTCGCGGGCAGGGAACGCCGCCGGGCGCGCGGGGACCATGACGGGCCCTGCGGGCCCCGGCGGCGTCCGCCGCCCTCTCAGCGGCCGATTTCCTTGCGGGTGACCCTGCGGAGCCTGCGCCGCTGGGAGGGATCCAGCGCCAGATATCCCGCCACCGGAACACCGACCACGATCAGGAACGCCACCCACCAGGGCAGCCAGATCAACAGAACCAACCCGACCGCCACTCCCCCGACGGCGATCTTCGCGGTGTTGGACATGAGCGTCGCCTCCTTCGCGGCCGCTGCCGCTCTCTGCAGTGGGAACGACCTCCCGCTCCCCGCGGTTCCACAATCCGCCCCCGAGACATCCCTGAGAACCGCCCCTAGTGGACGAGACGGTTGCCCTGCGGGCCGTCTCGGTGAGGCCGGTCCGCTGTCGGCCGTCGCACGACCTGGTCACCACCGGACAGGACCGTGCCGGCACTTCGCATCCCCTGGTGCCCCCGGGCCGGAGGTTTCCGAGGAGTGCGGTCTTCGCGCACGGCATGAAGCGTGGCTGTTGCTCGAACACGTTGTGAAGCGTTCGGCATGGGACGGCAACGGCCTGCGCGCCGACGAACCGTCGCTGCCGGCACCTGCCGTGATCCGATGAGCGGCCGAAGCCGGCTGTTCGTCGCGTGGCCGTACGGCATTTCCTCATGTGGTTCAGATCTGGCCGCCGACAAGAAGGCCGTCACCGCCGAGTACGCCTATCGGTTCGACCCGGTGAACGTGGACGACCCGGGCGAGGAGGACAGCTTCCGAGCTGAAGATCTCCCCGGTGGTGGCCGTGGGCGGCGACCGGCTGCTCGTCCAGAAGCGCACGGACGAGGCGGCCCGCTTGCAGCTCGTCCGGCTGGAGCGAAGGTCGAGCGTTCTGGGCGGACCCTGGGCACCCTGGGACGACTCGACCTCGCCGTCCCTGGAGCAGCTGCACGATCCGGCGTCCGCACGCCCGCCGGTGCCGGCCCGGCGGCTCGGGGCGGACCTGAACACGGTCGACGGCGTGCGGCAGAAGATCGTCGGCATCGCGCGCGTGGACCGCGACACGCTCGCTCTCGTCAACGACAACGACTCCGGGACGACCGACGGCGCCTTCGACGCGCAGGGCCGGCTCGTCGACAGCGGGATCAAGACGACCGTCGCGTACGTCCGGCTGTCCGGGAGCGGTGACGTCTCTCGACCGGACGGTCCGGAAAGCGGACCGACGCAGGGCCGGGGCGGCGACGCGAGCCGCACCCCCGGCCCTCCGTGCGTTCAGCCCCGGGCGCCGAGCAGGTGGTCCATGGCGAGCTGGTCGAGACGCTCGAAGGCCATCCCGCGCGCGGCTGCCGCATCGACGTCGAAGTCCTCGAAGGCGGTGCGGTCGGCGAGGAGCGCCTGCAGACCGTCCTCGGCCGTCGGCCGGGCGAGCTGGTCCAGACGGGAGGCGCGCAGGGCCTCCTGGACCTCGGGGTCGTTGCGGAAGGCCGCCGCGCGCTCCTTGAGGATCAGGTAATTGCGCATGCAGCCCGCGGCCGAGGCCCACACACCGTCCAGGTCCTCGGTGCGCGGCGGCTTGAAGTCGAAGTGGCGCGGGCCTTCGTACCCGGCGCTCTCCAGCAGGTCGACCAGCCAGAACGCCGCCCGCAGGTCGCCGGCGCCGAAGCGGAGGTCCTGGTCGTACTTGATGCCGGACTGGCCGTTGAGGTCGATGTGGAAGAGCTTGCCCGCCCACAGGGCCTGCGCGATGCCGTGCGGGAAGTTCAGGCCGGCCATCTGCTCGTGCCCGACCTCGGGGTTCACGCCGTACAGCTCCGGGCGCTCCAGGCGCTCGATGAAGGCCAGCGCGTGGCCGACGGTGGGGAGCAGGATGTCGCCGCGCGGCTCGTTCGGCTTCGGCTCGAGGGCGAAGCGGATGTCGTAGCCCTGGGCGGTGACGTACTCGCCCAGCAGGTCGAAGGCCTCCTTCATGCGGTCCAGGGCCGCGCGTACGTCCTTGGCCGCGCCGGACTCGGCGCCCTCGCGCCCGCCCCAGGCGACGTACGTCCTGGCGCCCAGCTCGACCGCCAGGTCGATGTTGCGGATGGTCTTGCGCAGCGCGTAGCGGCGCACGTCACGGTCGTTGGCGGTGAACGCGCCGTCCTTGAAGACGGGGTGGGTGAACAGGTTGGTGGTGGCCATCGGCACGGTCATGCCGGTGGCGTCCAGGGCCTGCCGGAACCGCTTGACGTGTGACTCGCGCTCGGTGTCCGAGGAGCCGAAGGGGATCAGGTCGTCGTCGTGGAAGGTCACTCCGTAGGCACCCAGCTCGGCCAGGCGCTGCACCGTCTCGACGGGGTCGAGGGCGCCGCGGGTGGCGTCACCGAACGGGTCCCTTCCCTGCCAGCCGACGGTCCACAGGCCGAAGGTGAACCTGTCCTCGGGGGTGGGCTGGAAGCTCATGCGGGGGCTCCTTGCTGCGTTGCGACTATTTCGTCATGGCCGTTTACAAATTAGTATGCGCTCGCGTCCCTGGGAAGAGACAAGATGTCTTTGTCCCGCAGAGTCGTAGAAAGTCACGAAGTCGCGGAACGCAGCGGAAAAGGGAGAGCCCCATGTCATCAGCCGAGGGTCCGCTCGTCGTCGGCGTGGACACGTCCACCCAGTCCACGAAGGCACTGGTCGTCGACGCGGCCACCGGCCGGGTGGTGGCGAGCGGCCAGGCGCCGCACACCGTGTCCTCCGGCGCGGGCCGCGAGAGCGATCCGCGCCAGTGGTGGGACGCGCTGCGCGAGGCGCTGAGCCAGTGCGGTGACGCGGCGCACGAGGCCGCCGCGGTGTCGATCGGCGGTCAGCAGCACGGCCTGGTCACGTTGGACGAGCGGGGCGAGCCGGTCCGTCCGGCGCTGCTGTGGAACGATGTCCGCTCGGCGCCGCAGGCCCGCCGCCTGGTGGAGGAGCTGGGCGGACCGAAGGCCTGGGCGGAGCGCACGGGCAGCGTTCCCGGCGCGTCGTTCACGGTCACGAAGTGGGCGTGGCTCACCGAGCACGAGCCGGAGTCGGTCCGCGCGACCAGGGCGGTCCGGCTCCCCCACGACTACCTGACCGAGCGCCTCACCGGGCAGGGCACGACCGACCGCAGCGACGCCTCCGGCACCGGCTGGTGGTCGTCCGGCACGGAGACGTACGACACCGAGATCCTCGCGCACGTCGCGCTCGACCCGACGCTGCTGCCCCGTGTGGTACGCCCGGGTGAGGTCGCCGGCACCGTGCGCGACAGCCACGACCTGCCGTTCTCCAAAGGCACGCTGGTCGCTCCGGGCACCGGCGACAACGCGGCGGCGGCACTCGGTCTCGGTCTGCGGCCCGGCACCCCGGTGCTCAGCCTCGGCACCTCCGGCACGGTCTACGCGGTCTCCACGCACCGCCCGGCCGATCCGACCGGCACCGTGGCGGGCTTCGCCGACGCCCACGGCGACTGGCTGCCCCTGGCCTGCACCCTGAACTGCACGCTCGCCGTGGACCGCGTCGCGGCACTGCTGGGCCTGGAACGCGATACGGTGGAGCCCGGCGGCTCGGTGACCCTGCTGCCCTATCTGGACGGCGAGCGCACCCCGAACCTGCCGAACGCCTCCGGCCTGCTGCACGGCCTGCGCCACGACACGACCCCCGGGCAGTTGCTGCAGGCCGCCTACGACGGCGCCGTACACGCGCTGCTCGGCGCACTCGACCTGGTCCTGGACGAGGACGCGGACCGCAGCACCCCGCTGATACTGATCGGCGGCGGGGCACGGGGAACGGCCTGGCAGCAGACGGTACGGCGGCTGTCCGGACGGCCGGTCCAGATCCCCGCGGCAAGGGAACTGGTCGCCCTCGGGGCCGCGGCGCAGGCCGCCGGCCTGCTCACCGGCGAGGACCCGGCCGCGGTGGCCCGCCGCTGGAACACGGCCGCCGGCCCCGTACTGGAGGCCGTGGAACGGGACCAGCAGACCCTGGACCGGATCACCGGGGTACTCTCCGACGCGGCCCCCCTGTTGGAGCGGGGGACGGCGACCACACCGCGCGGCTGAACCCGGGCGGCAGACACCGAGGACTGACGTCAGGCATGACCGCACCGCCGCACGAGGCACACCCGCCGGTCACCGGCCGCGCCCTGCCGGACACCCAGCAGGGCATGCGCCGGCGCAATCTCGCGCGCGTGATGCACGCCGTCAGCGCCGAGGGCTCGCTGTCGCGAGCCGCGGTCGCCACGCGCATCGGGCTGACCAGGGCCGCCGTGTCGACGCTGGTGGACGAGCTGATCCGGTGGGGGCTGCTGGAGGAGCTGGGCCCGGAGCGGCCGGGCCGGGTGGGCCGGCCCGGTTCCGCGCTCGCGGTGAGCGGCCGCGGTCCGGCGGGGATCGGCGCGGAGATCGGCGTCGACCATCTCGCGGTCTGCGCGGTCGACCTGCGCGGCACGGTCCGCGCCCGCGCCGTGCGGCACGTGGCCAACCGGGGCCGGCCGCCCGCGCCGGTGGTCGGGGACCTGACCGGCCTGGTGCGCCAGGTCGTCACGGAGGCGGAGCATGAGGCACTGTGGCCGGCCGGGCTCGCCGTCGCCGTGCCCGGACTCGTGGCGCGGGACGGCCGCACCGTCGTACGCGCCCCGAACCTCGATTGGCACCACGCCGACCTCGGCGCCCTGCTGCCCGGCGAGTGGCCGCTGACCGTGGGCAACGAGGCCAACTTCGGTGCGCTCGCGGAGCTGTGGCTCGGCGAGGGTACGCCGCGCGACTTCCTGCACGTGTCGGCCGAGATCGGCATCGGCGCGGCGGTCGTGGTGGACGGCGGTCTGCTGCAGGGCACCCGCGGCTTCGCGGGCGAGCTGGGGCATGTGCCGGTGCGGCCGGACGGGCCGCCCTGTGCGTGCGGCGGCCGCGGCTGCCTGGAGCAGTACGCGGGCGAGGAGGCGGTGCTGCGCGCGGCGGGGCTGGAACCGCGCGAGGACCTGGTGGGTCTGCTCGCCGGACGCGCCGCTCAGGGCGACGAGAGCGTACGGGCCGCCCTGCGCGGAGCCGGTACGGCGCTCGGCATAGCGCTCACCGGGGCTGTGAACCTCCTCGATCCCGAGACGGTCGTCCTCGGCGGCGCCCTGGCCGGCCTCTCCCCCTGGCTGCTGCCGTCCCTGGAGACGGAACTGACGAGCCGCACGGCGGGTCCGCCGTGCCCGGTGGCCGTGTCCCGACTGGGCTCCGAGGGGCCCCTGCTGGGCGCCGCGCACTCGGTCGTCCGGGGCGTACTGGACGATCCGGCGCTCGTGGCCGAACGCGCCTGACCCACGGGCTCGGAACGCGCCAAGGCGAGACGACGTCCGCCGGACGACCACACACCGATTTTCACGCACACAGGGTGTCGCCGTCAGGCGACCGGATTACTGACCCCTCGGACCGAAACCCCGGGGGGCCTCCCGCCACCGGGCTCCGGCGCCGTGCCCATCCCCCGGTGTTCACCCGATCGGGTGGCCGAGTTTTCCACAAGTGGAGCCTTCCCCACGGAACCGGCGTGCGCTCTTCTGCCCAACCCGTCCGCGCCGTACCGTGATTCACGCGAGGTACGGCCGACGGACCGTCAATGTCGGCCTCTCGAGCGGCTGACGGTACTTCACACGCATCGGGTGGCAGTGGGCTGACAGGCATCGGGGGACACACATGCACGAGGAGACGGCCGGGGCACTGCGACGCGATGCCGTCGGCTTGCGCGAGGTGCTGTTCCAGAGCGTCACGGCGATGGCGCCGGCGGCCGCGGTGGCCGCGTCGATTCCCGCCGGTGCCGCCTTCGCGGGCGGCAGCCTGCCGCTTGCGGTGCTGATCGCCCTGGTGGCCTGTCTGTTCACCGCATCGTGCGTGGCCGAGCTGGCCCGGGAGCTGCCGGCCGCGGGCTCGGTGGCCACGTATGCCGCGCGCGGGCTGCACCCCACGGTCGGGTTTCTCGTCGGCTGGGGTTACGTCTTCGTGGAGATGCTGGTCCCACCCCTGCTGCTTCTGCAGCTTGGCTTCACGGCGGCCGGCACGCTGCACGAGGAGTGGTCGTCGTGGCCGGCGGATCTGTGGTGGCCGTGGTCCCTGGCGGGCGCCGGTGTGATCGCCGTCGCCGGGTGTCTCGGGGTCCGGGTCTCGGCCCGCTTCGGCACCGTCCTCGGCGTCTTCGAGATCCTCGTCTTCCTGGTGTTCGCGGTGCTGCTCGTCGGCAAGGCGGGCGGCGCCAACACCCTGTCGGTGTTCGGCACTTCGCACACCGCCGACGGTTACGCCGGAATCAGCGGCGTGTTCGCCGGGTCCGTGTACACGGTGCTGGCGTTCGCCGGGTTCGAGGCGGCGGCGCCGCTCGCCGAGGAGACCCGGAACCCACGGCGGACGATGCACCGCGCGGTCCTCGGGGCGGCTCTGGGCATCGGCCTGTTCTATGTGATCACCACCTACGCGATGACGGTCTACTTCGGCCCCGGTCGCTTCGCGAAGTTCGGGGCGTCGGGTCCCGCATCCTGGGACGGCGTCGCCCGGGCCTCCTTCGGTCTCTTCTGGGTGCTGGTGTTCCTCGCCGTGATCAACTCCACGATCGCCAACGCCAACGCGTGCGCCAACGTGTCGACCCGTACGGCCTTCGCTCTGGCCCGCATCCGGGTCCTGCCCCGGCTTCTCGCCACGCTCCACCCCCGCCACCGCTCCCCCGTCGCCGGCATCGCGCTGCAGACCCTGGTGGCGGTCACAACCGTCCTGGGCCTCGGGTTCGGCTACGACCCCGTGACCGTGTTCCTGCTGCTCGCCACGGTGATCGTCACAGTTGTCGTCGCCGTCTACATCGTCGTGAACCTCGCCTGCACCGGCTACTTCCTGCGGGCCGGCCGGGCCGCCTTCGAGCCGGTACGGCATCTGCTGTTCCCGGTGCTCGGCATCGCGGCCTTCGTTCCTGCCCTGCTGACCGCCGCCGGGCTCCCGGTCTTCGACTTCGTCACCGCCCTCACGTCCCCGGTCTCCTACGCCGGGCCGATCGTCGGGGCGTGGATGACGGTGGGCGTGGTGGTGCTGCTCCTGCTGTTGCGGCGTCACCCCGAGCGCATAGCCGAGACCGCGCGCGTACACCTCGACGCGTACGACCCCGCCGGCCCACGGCGGGACGGGCCCGTGTCCCGGTGACCTGTGAGCACTCCCGCCCGCGAGTTCCCCACCGCCTTCGTCCAGAAGGGACCACCTCCACCATGGCCGACCCCCGCGTCCTGACCGTGCGCCCGGAACCGGACACCTACGCCTGGACGTTCGGCGGTGCGCCGCCCGTGGCACGGATCGCACCCGGCACAGTCCTCGACCTGTACACGGAGGACTGTTTCGGCGGCCGGGTGCGGTCCGAGAAAGACCTCGTCTCGGAGGTCTGCGAGTTCCCGTTCCTCAATCCGCAGACCGGCCCCTTCCACGTCGAGGGCGCCGAGCCGGGTGACACCGTAGCCGTGCACTTCGTGTCGATCGAACCGGCCCGCGACTGGGCGGCGTCCACGACGGTCCCGCTGTTCGGTGCGCTCACCTCCACGCACACCACGGCCACGCTGCAGCCGCCGCTGCCCGAACGCGTCTGGATCTGGCAGCTGGACCGCGCGCGGCGCACCGCCCTGTTCCAGGCGCGGGACAGCGACATCGAGACGGAGCTGCCCATGGATCCCATGCACGGCACCGTGGGCGTGGCACCGGCCAATCTCGAGGTGCGCTCAGCACTGGTTCCGGACGCGCACGGCGGGAACATGGACACGCCCGAGATGCGGGCCGGCGTCACCTGCTACCTGGGGGTCAATGTCGAGGGTGCCCTGCTCAGCCTCGGCGACGGGCACGCCCGGCAGGGCGAGGGCGAGACCTGCGGAGTGGCCGTGGAGTGCGCCATGAACACCGTGGTGGTCGTTGAGCTCCTCAAGGGCGTCGCCACGCCGTGGCCCCGGCTGGAGTCGGACACCCACATCATCTCCACCGGCTCGGCCCGCCCGCTGGAGGACGCGTTCAGGATATCGCAGCTGGACCTGGTGCAGTGGCTGGCGCGCGACTACGGATTCAGTGAGCCGGACGCGTACCAGTTCGCAACCCAGGCGGTCGAATCCCCGTTGGCCAACGTGTGCGACACGAACTACACGTGCGTGGCCAAGATCCGCAAGGAGTGGCTGCCGGCCCGCGAGACGTACCGCGGCGTGCACGCGCGGCTGCGGGAGACCGCGCATTCCCTGCGGAGCTGACACCGGCCGCCTTCCTCCGGCGCCGCTCGCCGGGCCTGGGCGCCCGGGCCGCCTCACGCCTCCGGCACTCCCGAGCACCTCCCGACCCGCGCGAGCCCACAGCTTCCGACGTCCACACCCCCACACCCCCCACACCGAAAGGCATCCGCCGATGGACATGGACCCGGCCGCACCCGTACAGCGAAGAGACCCGGCCCAGCCGGGGCACCCCCCGCAGCCGGCGAGCCCGGCACAGCCGCGCCTGAGCAGGCGGCGGCTGCTGACGGGCGCGGCGCTCGCCGCCGTCCCCTACGCGCTGCTCCCCGACCCGAGGGCCGGTGCGCAGACGGCGTCGGTGGACTACCCGCCCGCCGAATGGCAGCCGGCCAGCAGCTCCAACTACACCGCCTCCGACCGCCCCGGCACCTACACGATCGACCGGGTGATCATCCACGTCACGCAGGAGACGTACGCCAACACGCTGGCGATCTTCGCCAATCCGCAGAAGGGGGTGTCCGCGCACTATCTGGTGCGCTCGGCGGACGGGCACGTCGCCCAGTGCGTACACGAGGCCGACGTCGCCTGGCACGCGGGCAACTGGGACTACAACACACGCAGCATCGGCATCGAGCACGAGGGGTGGGTGGACCAGCCCGCCTGCTTCACCGACGCCCTCTACGAGGAGTCGGCGAGGCTCACGGCGGCGATCTGCGACACCTACGGCATCCCCAAGGACAGGGAGCACATCATCGGCCACTACCAGGTGCCCGGCACCGACCACACCGATCCCGGCCCGAACTGGGACTGGGTCCGTTACCTGAGACTGGTCAACTTCGCCTAGCCGGAAGACGATGGGCGCGGGACCGACATCACTGTTTCACCGTCCGGGGAGGCCGATGTGACCGATCCGTGGGTGGCCCTGGAGCCGGGGGCCGACCCCGTCGAACGGGTCCGTGCGCTGCGTCGCGCGCACGAGACGTTCACCACGGCGGGTACGGTGCCGCGCCCGGTGCGATCGGTGGTGGCGGAGTCGTGGCGGCGCAGCGCGCGGGCCGGTGTCCGTCCGGACGGCACCGCCGGCGTGGAGTTGACCGGCGGCGACCTCGGCGCCTACCGGGCGGAACACCCGCTGTCCAGGGTGATGCCGCTGTTCCGGGAGCTGATGGGCACGTTCGCCGCCGACGGTGAGCATCTGCTGGCGGTGTGCGACGCGCACGGCAGGCTGCTGTGGGTCGAGGGGCACCCGGCGACCCGCCGCCGGGCGGACGGGATGAACTTCGTCCCCGGGGCGCGCTGGTCGGAGAGCGCGGTCGGCACCAACGCGCCGGGGACCGCGGTCGCCGTGGACCGGCCGGTGCAGGTGTTCGCCGCCGAGCACTTCATACGGCGGGTGCAGCCGTGGACGTGCGCGGCGGCGCCGGTGCACGATCCGCGCACCGGGCGGGTCCTGGGCGCCGTGGACATCACCGGCGGCGACGGGCTGGCGCATCCGCACAGCCTCGGGTTCGTACAGGCAGTGGCGCGGGCCGCGGAGACGCAGCTCGCGCTGCTCGAGCCGCCCGGCAGCGCGCTCGGCGCGCCACTCCTCGGCGCGCTGGGCCGGGACGAGGCCGAGCTGGTCCTGGACGGCAACCGCATCCGGCTCAGCCGCCGGCACAGCGAGATACTCGTGCTGCTCGCCCGGCATCCCGAGGGGGTCAGTGGTGACGAACTGCTGTGCGCGCTGTACGCGGACGAGTCGGTGACACCGGTGACCCTGCGGGCCGAACTGGCCCGGCTGCGCAGGCTGCTGGGCCCGGAACTGCTCGCCTCGCGGCCGTACCGGCTGGCCTGCGCGGTCGAGTCCGACGCCACGGTGGTGGAGCGGCGGCTGCGGGCCGGGGCGGTGACGGCGGCGGCGGAGGCGTACACCGGTCCGCTGCTGCCCGGTTCGCAGGCGCCGGCGATCGTACGGCTGCGGGACCGTCTCGCCGGCGAGCTGCGCACGGCGCTCATCGCGCACCGCGACCCGGACCTGCTGGCGGACTGGGCACACGCGCCGTGGGGCGAGGACGACCTGGAGGTGTGGCGGGCGCTCGCCGCGGTGCGGCCCACGGCGCTGGTGCTGGCCCGGCTGAGCGCGCTGGAGGCCGAGTTGGCGGCACCGCCCGGCCGGGTTCAGGGGCGGACCGGCGGCGCAACGTGGTTGCAACGTCCGCCCGCCTAGCCTCGCCGCCGAGAGCTGCCCAACGGCGGGCAGCGCTGCACCGGGAGGCAAGTCCAGCATGACTCGTTACGCGGCGCCGGGCACCGAAGGCGCGATCGTCTCCTACCAGGCGCGCTACGACCACTTCATCGGCGGGGAGTACGTGCCGCCGTTGCGCGGGCAGTACTTCGAGAATCCGTCGCCGGTCAACGGTCAGCCGTTCACCGAGATCGCGCGCGGCACCGCGGAGGACGTCGAGCGGGCGCTGGACGCGGCGCACGAGGCCGCGCCGGGGTGGGGCCGTACGTCGGTGGCGGAGCGCAGCGACATCCTGCTGAAGATAGCCGACCGCATGGCGGCCAACCTCGAAGCGCTCGCGGTGGCGGAGAGCTGGGAGAACGGCAAGCCGGTGCGGGAGACGCTGGCGGCCGACATCCCGCTGGCGATCGACCACTTCCGCTACTTCGCCGGGGCGATCCGGGCGCAGGAGGGGTCGCTCGGCGAGATCGACGGCGACACGGTGGCGTACCACTTCCACGAGCCGCTCGGGGTCGTCGCGCAGATCATCCCGTGGAACTTCCCGATATTGATGGCGGCGTGGAAACTGGCGCCGGCGCTGGCCGCGGGCAACGCGGTGGTCCTCAAGCCCGCCGAGCAGACCCCGGCCTCCATCCACTACTGGGTCGGCCTGATCGCGGACCTGCTGCCGCCCGGTGTGCTGAACATCGTCAACGGTTTCGGCGTGGAGGCGGGCAAGCCGCTGGCGTCCAGCCCGCGCGTGGCCAAGGTGGCGTTCACCGGGGAGACCACGACCGGGCGGCTGATCATGCAGTACGCCTCGGAGAACATCAAGCCGGTCACCCTGGAACTCGGCGGCAAGTCGCCCAACATCTTCTTCGACGACGTGTGGGCGCACGACGACGACTTCCGCGACAAGGCGCTCGAGGGCTTCACCATGTTCGCGCTCAACCAGGGTGAGGTGTGCACCTGCCCGTCCCGGGCGCTGATCCAGCGCGGTCACTACGCGGAGTTCCTGCAGGCGGCCGTGGAACGCACCCGGCAGATCAAGCCGGGCCACCCGCTCGACACGGGCACGATGATCGGCGCCCAGGCCTCCAACGACCAGCTGGAGAAGATCCTTTCCTACCTGGACATCGGCCGGCAGGAGGGCGCGAAGGTGCTCACCGGCGGTGAACGCATCGAGTACGACGGCGAGCTGAAGGGCGGCTACTACGTGCAGCCGACCATCTTCGAGGGCGACAACCGCATGCGGATCTTCCAGGAGGAGATCTTCGGCCCGGTCGTCTCGGTGGCGTCCTTCGACGACTTCGACGACGCCGTCAAGATCGCCAACGACACGCTGTACGGCCTCGGCGCGGGCGTGTGGACCCGGGACGCCAACACCGCGTACCGCGCGGGCCGCGCGATCCAGGCGGGCCGGGTGTGGACCAACTGCTATCACGCCTACCCGGCGCACGCGGCGTTCGGCGGCTACAAGCAGTCCGGCATCGGCCGTGAGACGCACAAGATGATGCTGGAGCACTACCAGCAGACGAAGAACCTCCTGGTGTCGTACTCGCCGAAGAGGCTGGGCTTCTTCTAGAGGCACGAGAAAAGGCGCCTGACCTGGTCTTTTACCCGTCAGGCACCTTCGGTTGAGCCCGCTCAGAACGGGGACCGGTTTACGTTGTAACTCCCAGTTCCTCCCACTGCTATCCCACTCCTGACCAGTGCTTCCGGACCAGTCACGGACCAAAGCCCCCGGTTACCCAGCAGGTGCCGCGTCCTGGCTGACGCGGTCCCACTCCTGCATGGACTGCTCGATGAGGCGGTTGGCCTGCTCCCGGACGCCGTCCAGGAACTTGGCGTAGTGCCGGAAGAGGACCTCGATGCTTTGGCCCGCGCGGCGAACGCATTCGGCTGGGTCCACACCTGAGTACAGCCAGCACGAGATCCCAGCGTGCCGGAGATTGTAGGGCCGCTTGGCCAGGCCGGAAGCGAGTTCCGTGCGGGTCAGAACATACTTCCGTGTCCGCGCCCACGTCGTGCCATACGCAGCTGCATCCACGTAGTTGCCAGCCTGGTTCCGAAACAGCCGACCGTCGGGCGCCACGCCGAACCGTTCGATGTGGTCACGGAGGATCCGCACGAACTGCGGCGGGCGCCCCTTCCACCTACTACGCCCACCACAAACGCCTCCAGGCCCCCCTCCGCCCGTCGCGTCCGCGACGCGGAACTCAAGGAGAGGATCAAGCAGGTCTACACGTCCAACTACCGTGTCTACGGGGCCCGGAAGATCTGGCGCGAGCTGAACCGGCAGCGCCATTTGGTGGCCCGCTGCACGGTCGAGCGCCTGATGCGCGAACTCGCATCCAGGGCGCGGTCCGTGGCAAACGCGTCATCACCACGATTCCCGGCCGACAGGTGGAGCGAGCGCCCGACCTGGTCGACCGTGACTTCGTCGCCGCCGCGCCGAACCGCTGCTGGGTAGCGGACTTCACCCACGTGAAAACGTGGTCCGCGGTCGTCTACGTCGCCTTCGTCGTGGACACCTTCTCCCGCCGGATCGTCGGCTGGTCAGCGGCCAACGTGAAGGAGACCGTCTTCGTCTGGACGCCCTGGAGATGGCGATCTGGCAACGAGACCGCGACCAACGGCCTGTGAAACTGGACGAGTTGATCATCACTCGGATGCCGGGTCGCAAAGCCGGTGTTGCAACGACCGGTTGAGTCCAGGCAGTACACATCGTTCAAGCTCGCCGAACACCTCGATACCGCCGGCATGGCCGCGAGCATCGGATCCGTGGGCGACGCGTACGACAACGCCCTGATGGAATCGACGGTGGGCCTTTACAAAACCGAGCTGATCAAGCCTCGACGGCGCTGGAAGACGCTCTCCCAGGTCGAGGTGGCGACCGCCGAGTTGGTCGACTGGTACAACCACCGGCGGCTCCACGGTGAGATAGGCCACGTCCCGCCGGTCGAGTACGAAGCCAACTACTCCACCGAACTCACGAAACCCCAGGTCACAACCACAATCTGAGATCTCTACCGAACCCGGGGCGGTTCACCCCAGCGGGGTCGATGAGCCGGTAGGGCTCCCACGGATCATTCATGGCCACCAGCTCCCCGACAAGAGGGACAGACAGAGCCGCAAGGTCTCGCGATGCTTCCATGGCCGACTCAACGACGCTTCCGCCATCAGGTCACTGACCTGCGGAAACTCCGCTACTAGTTCAGTCAACAGGTCGGCATCCGTGCCGCGCTTGTACTCGACGTTACCGACCGCAGGAGCCCGGATCCCTACTCTCAACTGCGACGATACATAGACTACTTGTTCGTGACGGCGAGTCGAGATACGGCGTCTGAGATTCCCCCGACGCGTTCGCCCACCCGACCGTCTCAGCAGCCGTACGCAATGCCGTCATCGCCAGCGCGACATCCGAACAGGAGCTGAAATGAGCGACAGTCTCGAGTGGCTTGGCGGCCACTGCTTCGAGAAACCGATGGGTGGTCCCGGCATGCGTGGCGGAGCGTCGCTGACCGCCGTGCGTGGTCTTCCGGTGGAGGACCTCCTGCGGCGCACGGGCGCTGGGGATGACCAGAGCGGCGTGCGCGCGCACTACCGTGATTTTGATCCTCTGTCCGTGGACGACCCGTGGACACCCTGCATGTACGGCACGTCCGGTGAGTGGTCGTACGTCCTGGAGGATTCCGGAGTGTGCGCCTGGTATCAGCACTGGGCCGACGGCAACAGTTCCGTGATCCCTCGCGACGGCGAGGAGTTCGTGTGCCTGTATGCGAATGCCGCGGTGCAGCCGTCGTGGTTGTTCTATGCGCCTGGTGACGGTGGTCTTCTGCGGGCGGAGTTCCGGCACAACCTGACGGGGCCTGCCCCGGCTGGTGAGTCCAGCAGGGCTCATCAGTTGGACAGCCGGATGCGGAGCAACGGCGCCGTATGGCCGGACCCGGATTCGTTTCCCTCGTTTCGCACAGATGCTGGTTGATGGCGAGCATGACATCGGCGATGTCGAGAGGGACGGACTCGGGTGCGATGCTCAGGCGTTCGGTGAAGGAGTTCGTTCCGTCCAGTTCCAGCACGCGCTGGATCTGGAACGTGATCGTTCCGCTGTCACCGTCCGAGGTGATGTAGTAGTACGGCATCGCCCGGTTCTCGCAGGCGATGGTGCGGGTGGCACGGGCGATGATCTTCCCGTCGTCGCACCAGGTGGCGACTCCGTGGGAGGAGACACTGGTCGCCATCGAGCCGTCGGGGCCTGGGTTGGACGCGTCCTTCTTCAGTGCGGCCGTGGCCCTGTCGCTCAGGTCCTGGAGGACCTGGTTGGGGTTGGGGCTGTTGGTGTCGTATGGCGGCAGGGCGAGGTCGACGGCGTAGTCCTTCGGGATGCCGTATTCGCCGGGGATGAAGACCAGGGCGTCCCAGGCGACGTCGTCGTCGCCGGACCCCGTGTAGGTGGTGTTGGAGAGCTTGACCTCGGGCGCCTTGTCGTTGAAGCGGAAGGCGCCGAGGTACACCCAGGTGTTGCGTTCGTTCTCATCCTGGTTGACCGCCACCCTGGCGGTGCCGAGGGCGGTGGGGATTTCGTAGAACGCTTTGGTGGTCCGGGCCCCGGTGTCGGGGATGTGGACGTAGACGGCCGCCTGTTCTTCGGGAACGGCGCCGGGGAGTTTCCAGTCGCCCTGGATGGTCATGCGTCCGCCGTCGCCGCCCAGGTGGGCCTGGTCCCGGGTGTGTGCGTACCAGAAGTGGCCCTGGTAGCCGCCGCCGATCTGATGAGGTCGGCTTTGGCGTCGTACTGGCCGAGGCCGGGTCCCGTGGCGTTGGGGTCCGGGTAGAACGTGAACTGGAACGAGCCGTCGGACTTCGTCGTGCCGCAGTCGCTCCAGGTCGGTGTTCCCGCGGGCACGGTGCTCTGACCGGGAAGGTTCACCGGGTTGGGGCGTATCGATGGCTCCCAGCAGCAGTACAGTCGGCGCACTGAAGGAGCAGAGGAGCCCCGGTGCGCAAAAGAGACAGCAACGCTGATGGCCACGGCCCACAGGCCGTGGCCATCAGGTGGATACAGGTTGTGCTGTTCGGAGTCGTTGTCCTGCTGGTCGGATTCCGTATCTGGGAGCGGCACCACGGCGGCGCTTCAAGCTCGATCGTGTTCGGGCTGATGGCCGCATCGGCACTGTCCATCGGCATGCTGGAACACTGTCGGGCAAACGCCGCTAAACGATCTCGGTGACTCACCTCCCAGCTGGCTCAGGCCGCCGCTGACAGGGGTCGGCCACCCCAGCGAATGCCCAACTCACTGCGGATGCGGGCGCGTTCACGTCGTTCGGCGGCCAGGACGTCATGGTGGCGGGCGTTGGCGTTGCGCCAGCGCAGGTAGGCGTGCGGGGCCCGGGTCTGGACGGTGTGGTTGGGGTGGTGGGAGTTGGCGATGGTGAACTGCCGAAGCGGTCCGAAGTGGGCCTCGATCGGGTTCGCCCACGAGGCGTAGGTCGGGGTGAAGCACAGCTCGACCTTGTTCTTCTTCGCCCAGCGGCGGATGTCGGTGCCCTTGTGTGCGGACAGGTTGTCCAGGATGACGTAGATCGGGGCGCCGTCCGGGCGGGCGGCACGGATCGACTTCAGCGCGGTGAGCGTGTTGGCGGCACCCTTCTTGCGGCGGTTGACGCCCCACAGGGCGTCGTCGCCGACCGAGTAGCAGCCATGGAAGTAGCGCACGCCGTGGGTGCGGTGGTAGGTGGCGGGCAGCCGGTCGGGGTGCTTCTGGGCGGCCCAGCCCGAGCCCGCGGTGGGACGGATCCCGAGCGGGCCGAACTTGTCGAAGGCGAAGACCCGGTCCGGGAAGCGGTCGAGGACCTCCTCGATCCGGTCCAGCTTCGCCTCTCGCTCGGGGTCGGGGGATTCCTTCCACGTTTTGGTGCGCTGGAAGGTGACACCGCCGCGGGCGAGCAGGCAGCGTACTGCCTCGCGGCCGATCCGGATGACCCGGCCGTGGACTTTCCGCAGGTAGGCGGCGAGCTTGCGCAGGGACCAGCGGGTGAAGGGCTGACCGAGCTTGGTGGGGCGGGTGGTGGCCGTCCGGATCACGAAGTCCTCGTCGTCAGGGCTGAGCAGGCGGGGACGGGACCCGGGACGGCCTACCGGCCTCGCGCCCGGGCAGGCGTGAACCGCCCGGTCTCGGCCTGGACATCGACGCCACCCTCGTCACCTGCCACTGCGAGAAGGAGCACGCGGCACCCACGTACCGCCACGGCGTCGGCCACCACCCCTGCCGAGCTTCGACATCACCGTGCTCGACGCCGCACTCGCCCGGATCACCGACGCCCACCGCCACGGCACCGAGATCCTCATACACACCGGCAGTGCCGGATCCGCCGAGGCCTTCCCGGTGGGGATCCGGCCCGCTGATGCGACCGGGCCGACGGGTGCCGTTCTCACGGCGGTCGCGCCGCCGGTCGGTGCACCTCTCGGCGCCGCGACGCCGTACACGCCCACAGCGCCGACGCGCACGACGAGGCGACGTTAGGGAAGAGTTTGACCACCGTGGATCGCCGCGTTGATCGGAGCTTCTTCCACGAACGCGTCGAACGCCGTGATGCGGCCGTCCCGCACCGTCAGCACGTGAACGATCGCGGCATCGAAGGGTCGCCCTGTCGTGCGGCTGTTCCCGCGGGTCCGCCCCACGGCGACGACCTGGTCGCCGGCGTCGAAGAGCTGCGCAAGCTCGATCCTGCTGTCGATCAGGTCGAAGGTGCTCTGGAACATCTGCCGGAAGCCCGCCAGTCCCGAGTAGGTGCCGCCGTAGGGCAGTTCCTCGGTCACGTGGATGGTGATCCGAGGGTCGGTCAGGGCCTGCAGGGCCTGCTTGTCGGAGCGCGACAGCGCCTCGTACATGGCGGTGGCGATGTCTTTGGCGCTGGTGGACGCGGTGGGCATGCGATCTCCTTCGGGTGAGCGGCCCGCAGGCCTGATGGGGGCCTGCGGCGGGGCGGGCGCTGTGGCGCGAGTGCGCTCACTGAGTGTCGTTCAGTCGCTGATGTGCAGGACGATCTTTCCCCGCCGGTGTTCGCGTGCGAGGGCCTCGTAGGCTGCCCGGCCCTCGGCCAGGGGCAGCACGCGGTCCACCGTCGGCATCAGGTGCCCGTCTTCGATGAGCCTGGTGATCGACTCCAGTCCGGTCCGGTCGGGCTGTACGACGAAGAAGACTCCGCGGGCGTTGTGGCTCTCGGCCTCCTGCGGATCGGGAGGTGCCGCGATGCCGACCAGGACGCCGCCCGGTACAAGGACGTTCCAGGACCTGGCCAGTGTCTGTCCACCGACCGGATCGACGACGACATCCACGGGGTCGATGCGGTCCTCGAAGCGCTGGTGGACGTGGTCGATGGCCGTACCGGCTCCCAGTGAGCGCACGAAGTCCAGGTCGTCGGGGCCCGCGGTGGCCACGACCTCGGCACCGAGTGCTGAGGCGATCTGCACGACGAAGGACCCCACCCCGCCGGCACCGCCGTGCACGACCACACGTTGCCCGGGGCGCAGCTGGGCGTGGTCGACCAGGGCCTGCCAGGCGGTCAGTGCGGCCAGGGGCACGGCTGCGGCCTGCTCGTGAGTCAGGGAGCGAGGTTTGGCTGCCACCATCTCGGCGGCGAGAGTGACGTATTCGGCTGCGGCGCCGTCCCGGGTGAACGGGATCAGCCCGTACACCTCGTCGCCTTCCTGTCCGCTCGTGACGGCGTCACCGCGGGCGGCCACCACTCCGGAGAACTCGTGCGAGGGGATGGTGGGAGTCCGGTCGCGGCCCGAGCCGTCGAAGCTGTCGGTCCACGTCGCGTCCCAGCCGAGTTCCCCCGCGGTCACCGACGCGGCCCGCACGGCGAGGAGGAGCTCACCGGGGCCGGGCTGCGGGCGCGGGGCCTTTTCGTAGGTGAGCTGTTCCGGGCCACCGCGGCGGTGTGCCCGGAGCGCGTTCATCTCATTCATGATCGTTCCTTCGCGTACAGGGGTTCGCTGGCGCCCGGCGCCCGCCCTTGTCGTCCGAAGGCGCGCGCGCCCCGGCGCACGTACGGTCATCACCGCCAGTGGGATCACCAGGTCGGAACGAACCCACCGTCGATGATCATGTCGCTGCCGGTGATGTTGCGTGCCTGGTCACCGGCGAGGAACAGGACCAGGTCGGCGACTTCTTCGGGGGTGGAGAACCGGCCGGTCGCCGTCGCGCCGGCCACCTGCGCGATCACGTCGTCGGGTCTGATGTCCGCGGCGGCGGAGACGGTGGCCGCAACCCCGTCCTGGGCCAGCCACAGATCGGTCCGCACCGGCCCGGGGCTGACCGTGTTGACGCGGATGCCCTTGGGGCCGACTTCCTTCGACAGGGCCTTGGAGAAGGCGATGAGGGCGGCCTTGCCCGCGCTGTAGTCGATCACCATCGGGTCGGGCAGGGTGGCGTTGACGGAGGCAACCGTGACGATCGAGCCCTGCTCGGCCTCGAGCATGAACGGCAGGGCCGCTCGGGTGACCCGTACCGCGCTGAGCAGGTTCAGATCGAGAACGTGCTGCCAGTCGGCGTCGGTCACCGACAGGAACCCACCGGTCCGGGCAGGTGCGGTGCCGACGTTGTTGACCAGGACGTCGATGTGCTCGCCGGTCTCTTGGACGAGCCGCTCTGCGTCCTGGGCCTTGCTGAGGTCGACGGGGACCCAGGTGACCGCGCGCTCCTTCACCAGCGCGTCCAGTTCCGGTGTGGAGGTGCGGGATCCGGCGATGACCGTCGCTCCGGCCTGCGCCAGAGCCGCGACGACGGCCAGTCCGATGCCCTTGCTGGCACCGGTCACCACGGCGGTGCGGCCTTGCAGTGGGGTGTTCATGGTTTCTCCTGGTTGTCCGGGTGCCGATGGGCACCGGTGGTTCGGGGGGCGAGCGCCGGGCGCGGAGTCCGCGACGCCGGCGGGTCGGTGCGGGCCTGCCCGGCGAACGGGCCGAAGGCGTCCGGCGGGCCGAGGGGGTCAGGCGTACGAGGTGTCCTGGCCCTTGATGCCCTGGTGGGCCAGCCATGTGAGGGCGTAGTCGGCGACGACGGGCCAGCCGCGGTCGATCACCAGGGAGTGGCCGCGGTCGGGGAACTGCTTGAGTTCGGTCAGGGCCGGTGAGTCGCCGTACAGCTTGTACGCCGAGCGGGTCACGGAGTCCGGGACGGTGCGGTCGGCCTGGCCGGAGATCAGCAGCAGCGGCCCGCGGTCGGCGTTGTCGGTGGCCACCGCCGCGGGCGAGGTGCGGGAGAAGTTGGCGAACGCCGCTTCGAAGAGCGGCCTGCCCGGTGAGGGGATGGTGAAGCGCGCGTACAGGTCGTCGGACTCCTCGCGCGGCAGCGCGTTGCCGAATCCGTAGGCGAACTGCGTCCGAGTCAGGGACACGGCGCGGCGGCGGTTGGCCGGGTTGCCCAGCACCGGAAGGCCCGCTCGCAGTTGGGCCGGTGGGAGAGCCTTGACGCCCTTGATCTGGGCCGGGTCGATGGCGACGGCGGCGCGGGCCAGACCGTCGCCGAGCAGTTTCTGCGCGATCAGGCCGCCGAAGGAGTGCCCGATGATCACCGGTCGGCGGTCCAGGGAGCGGATGACGTCGGCGTAGTGGGCGGTGACGTCGTCGATGCCGAGCCCGGCGACCGCCTCGGGCTGCCGGCGTGCCGCGTCCACGGTGGCGGCCTCACCCGGCCAGCCGGGAGCGAGCGGCGCGTAGCCGTGTTCGGCGGCCAGGTCCAGCCAGGGCTGCCAGGAGGAGGCGTGCAACCACAGGCCGTGGACGAACACGACGGGAGTACGTGAGTCGGACATGACCGTCTCCTGGTCCTCGGGAACCGCTTCGGGCGGTTTCACTGCATCCAGGCTCCGGCGACTGTCATGGGCCCCGCATCAGTCGATCGACTGCAGTCACCGACTGACAGGCCGCACGAGCATGCGCGGTCCGGCTGGTCACTCCTCGGAAGAGGGCTCGGCGGCACCGGTGAGGGCGTCGCGCAGGGCGGCTCGGGAGGTGATGCCGAGTTTGGGGAAAGCCCGGTAGAGGTGGGCACCGACGGTGCGCGGAGACAAGAAGAGCTGGGCGCCGATTTCCCGGTTGCTCAGTCCGCCGGCCGCGAGTTCCGCGATCCGTCGCTCCTGTGCGGTCAGGGCGGCCCGACCCGGGGCGGGGCCGCCGCCCGGCGCGCCGGTGGCCCGCAGCTCAGCCCGTACCCGCCGCGCCCAGGGAGCGGCGCCCAGGCGTTCGAAGGCGTCCGCGGCCTGGACCAGCGCCGTACGCGCCGCTGCACGCTCTCTTGCTCTGCGCAGCCACATGCCCTGCGCCAGACGGAGCCGGGCCAGTTCGAAGGGGTGGTCGGCCGCCGCCGGATGCTGCGTGGCACGCTCGAAGGCAGCGCGGGCGGCGTCGCCTTCGGCGGTCATGGCATCGGCTGCGGCGGTGAGGAAGTCCAGGCGCGGGGATATGGTGGGCAAGCCCTGCTTGCGGGCAGCGTGGGTGTGGGCGCGGGCCTGGTCGCCGCGCCCCGTGTGCACGGCGGCCTCGACCAGGTCCAACAGCGTGCGGGGGGCCTGCTGGGAGTAGGGGGTGAAGGTGCCGGGCGCGGTGATGCCTCCGGCGTAGGCGAAGGCGGTTTCGTAATCGCCCTCGGTGAGGCTGGTCGCGGCGCCGATCGCCTCGGCCAGCTGGGTGAGGTATCCGACTCCGCGGGGCCGCGCCCACCGGTCCAGCCGGTCCATCGCCGCTGCGGCCTGTACGGCATCTCCCCGCCAGGCTGCGATCAGGCCCAGGAAGCCGTGGTACTGGTGCTCGAAGAGGGCGTATCCGTGGCGGGTGGTCAGCTCCAGGCCGCGGTGCCCGGTGTGTTCGGCCGCGTCCCAGTCACCGCCGGCGATCTGGTCGAGCATGACCACCTGCAGCAGCGTCATGGCGTTGGTGACCGCACCGCTGCCGACTTCCCGTTCGGCGACCTGGCGGACCAGGAACCGGTAGTCGCCGAGCGCATCGAGATAGTAGGCGGCCACGCTCAGCCGCATGACGTCCCACGGCTGCTCCTCGTCCAGCCGTGCGAACAGCTCCTGCAGCCGTCGGCGGGCGCCGTGGCCGCGCCGGGTGATGTCTCCCCAGGCGTCCCGGTACAGCGTGGTGGTCTCATCGGCGCTCGTGCCCTGGGCGTCGACGAGGCCGTCGGTCACGCGCCACAGGGCCGGGTCGGCCGAGAACAGGCTGATGGCCAGCAACAGGTTCAGCAAGCGGGTCCGGACGGCCGTGTCGGTGTCCGGCGGCATGGTGCGCAGCGCATGGGCCGCACGGCGATGCGCCGAGCGCACGTCGCCCTGCTGGTACAGGGCCACGTAGGCGTCGGTGACCGCGGCGGCGGGGGACGGGGAGCCCGCTGCCAGACGGTCCGACGCCTCCCGCAATTCGTCGGCCCGGTCCAGCAGAGCGGACTGCGCGGCGACGAAGGCCGCATCCCCCAGGCGGCGCGAGCGCGGCCCGGTGGCAGGGCTGAGTTCCGCGGCGCGTGTCAGCAGGGCCACGGCCGCCGTGGCACCGCCGCGGGCGCTGGCCGAGCGGGCGGCGCGCTCCAGGACGGCGGCAACGGTTTCGTCCGGATCGACCGTGGCGGCCGCCAGATGCGTGGCGTGCCGCTCCAGATCCGCGCGGTGCAGCTCGGCCAGTCGCCCGTGGGCCGCACGGCGCTCATTGGGGGTGGCCATCTGCAGCAACGCGGAACGCACCAGTGGATGCCGGAAGACCAGCTCGCCGGACGCGGCGTCCAGCACCAGCAGGCCCCTGGCGACCGCCTCGTCGGCCTGCCGCAGCCGGTACCGCGTCCGGCCGGCCGGCGACGTGTCGGCGCCGCCGCCGTCCAGCGCGGCGAGGAGCAGGCAGGTGCGTTGGGCGGCAGGCAGGTCCTTGATCCGGTCGCCGTACATGTGCTCCAGGCGCCGCGGCAGAGGCAGTGCCTCGGCCGTCACACTGCCGATGGTGCCCTGCTCCAGGGCGTGCGGCAGTTCCGTCAGGGCCAGCGGGTTGCCCCGTGCCAGCTCGAGCACGCGTGTACGCAGGGCAGGAGGAACTCCCGGCGCACGGATCTGAAGCAGGTCGGCGGATGCCTCGGCGTCGAGCGGGGCCACAGACAACTCCGGCAGGGCGGCAGTGTCCCAGGCCGAGGATGTGTCGGCACGGACGGCGATGATCATCCGTACGGCGTTTCCGGCCAGACGGCGGGCGATGAATCCGCCCACCTCGGCACTGTGCGGGTCGAGCAGGTGCGCGTCGTCGACGACGAGGAGCAGCGGCGCATCACTGGCGGCCAAGGCCATGACATCGAGCACGGCGATCCCCAGAGCCATCACCGAGGGGGCCCGGCCCGCCCGCCGCCCGAACACCGTGTCCACCACGGCCCGCGTGGACTGGTCGAGACCGGGCATCGTGTGCAGCAGGGGGTGCAGCATCTGGTGGAGGCCTGCGAAGGGCAGCGCCGTCTCCGACTCCACGCCGGTCACCTTGATCACCCGGTGCCCCGAAGCCCCGGCCTGTTCAGCGGCCACAGCAAGCAACAGGCTCTTGCCCACGCCGGCCTCGCCCCGCACCAGCACCGCCTGGCCGTCGGGCGACGCCACCAGACGTGACAACGCCCCCAGCTCGGCTTCCCGGCCGACGATCAGATGCTTCTCCATCAGGTTCCCGTCCTCTGCCCGGCGGTGCGACGACGACAGCCGACGCCGCGGCGGCCCTGGTATACAGCACATCACGCCGGTTGTCCGCGGCGTCACGATCAGGGATGCCTCTCGCCGCAGGGAGGACGCAGGGGACAGCCGCACGACCGTTCGTCCGCTCGAGGCCGCGGTGCTGCAGTGCCTCGAACGAGCAGTGCTGAATGGGACCGCACCATCCTATGGCGCCCGGCCGTCGTCACCGCCCACGCCAGGTCCGGTCCGGTCCGACCGGATCCTTCACAGGGGCACGGGGACAGCCGGCCGGTGACGCCCACGACGTCGGCCCGCACGGCGGACAGGCGGGCTCCGCCGAACTCCACACGCCGGGCCCGCGAACGATTCGGCACTATCGGGGCCGAGCCATGGGTCGTGGCGCGGACACCCGAAACGGTGGAACCGCGGCCGCCCCGGGAGACAGGACGGCAGAGGGGCGAACCGGCGACGCCGGCCGCTGATTCCGAAGGAGCCGCCCCGGCGGGCCGCCTCGAGAAGGATGTGCGGGCTGCGTCCGGCACCGACGACGCCGACCACGTCTTCCCGAAGCCCGGACGGCACCCCCTGCACCGGGGAGCACATCGCGACCATCAGGAAAAGGGCGTCTGACCTGGGCCTGTAATCGTCTTGCGCCTTTCGCCGGGCTCGGTCGGAGGGCGCCCGGCATGCACGGTGGCGTCAGGTCTTCCCGGTCTCGAAGGTGCGCAGCAGGTCGGCGGCGACGCTCACCGCGATGGTCGCCGGTTCCTTGCCGCTGATGTCGGGCAGCCCGATCGGGGTCTTGATCCGGTCGATGGTGGCCTCGTCGTGGCCCCCCTCGGTGGCGAGGCGCTTGCGGAACCGCGCCCACTTGGCGGCGGATCCGATCAGGCCGATGGAGCCGAGGTGGCTCGTGCGCAGGGCGGCGTCGCACAGTGCGGCGTCCTCGGCGTGGTCGTGGGTCATGATCAGGACGTGGGTGCCGCGCGGCAACTGCTCCAGCACCTCCTCGGGCAGCAGTGGCGTGTGATGCACCTGCACCTGCGCCACCGCGTCCGCGAGGACGTCGAGCCGCTCCTCGGTGAGGACGTCGGAGCGGGTGTCGATCAGATGGAGGTCGAGGTCGTGACGTGCCAGGACGCGCGCCAGTTCCAGGCCGACGTGACCGACGCCGAAGATCGCCACGACCCGCGCCACCGGCAGCGGTTCGAGCAGCACCGAGACCGTCCCGCCGCAGCACTGCACGCCGTGCTGGTTGGTCACCTTCTCGTTCAGGGCGAAGTCCATCAGCTCCGGCTCCCGCTGGGATGCGGCGATCATCTCCCGAGCCCGTTCGATGGCGACGGCCTCGACGTTGCCGCCACCGATCGAGCCCCATGTCCCAGTCCGCCCCACGACGAGCTTGGCGCCGGCGTCGCGCGGGGCATGGCCGCGCACGGTGGCGACGGTCACCAGCACGCCGGGCTCCCGGCGTGCTCGCAACCGTGCCACCGCGGCGATCCACGTCATGTCAGGCACCGTTCAGCGCTTCGGCGTCGGTCAGGCCACGGCCGGCCGCGGCGTGCCCGTCTCCGGCGTGGCCGACCACGGCGTGCCCGTCTCCGGCGTGGCCGACCACGGCGTGCCCGTCTCCGGCGTGGCCGTTGCGCGAGGCACCGCCCCGGCGGGCCGCCTGGATCGCCCAGTACACCGCCTCCGGTGTCGCGGGCGAGGCCAGCTCGACGCCGACGCCGCTCGGCCCGAACGCGGCGGCGGCCTGCCGCAGCGCCTCGCGCACCGAGAACGCCAGCATCAGCGGAGGTTCACCGACCGCCTTGGACCCGTAGACCGCGCCCTCCTCGGTGGCGTTCTCCAGCAGCATGACGTTGAACTCCTCGGGCATCTCCGAGAAGCTCGGCAGCTTGTAGGTGCTCGCGGCCTGGGTCAGCAGCCGACCGCGGTGCGGCCCGTCACCGGTGTCCCAGCGCAGGTCCTCGAGCGTCAGCCAGCCCGCACCCTGCACGAAACCGCCCTCGACCTGCCCGATGTCGATCAGCGGGGAGAGGCTGTCACCGACGTCGTGCACGATGTCCACCCGGCGGATGCGGTAGGCGCCGGTGAAGCCGTCCACCTCGACCTCGGTCGCGGCTGCGCCGTGGGCGAAGTACTTGAACGGCGAGCCGCGGAACGCCTTCGCGTCCCAGTGCAGTCCCTCCGTCCGGTAGAAACCGGCCGCCGACAGCTGGACGCGCTGGAAGTACGCGGTGTGCACCAGATCGTCCCAGGCCAGCTCGTCGTCGCTGCCCAGGGCGCGCGCGACGCCCTCGACGATGCGCACGTCCGAGGGGTTGGCGCCCAGCTGTGTGGCGGCCACGTGCAGCAGTCGCTCGCGCAGCTGCTCGCAGGCGTTCTTGATCGCGCCGCCGTTGAGGTCCGCCCCGGAACTGGCGGCAGTGGCGGATGTGTTGGGCACCTTGTCGGTCCGGGTGGGGGCCAGGCGGACCTTGTGCAGCGGGATGCCCAGCGTGGTCGCGGCCACCTGGAGCATCTTGGTGTGCAGGCCCTGGCCCATCTCGGTGCCGCCGTGGTTGATCAGGACGGAGCCGTCCTTGTAGATCAGCACCAGCGCGCCGCCCTGGTTGAAAGCGGTGAGGTTGAACGAGATGCCGAACTTGATGCCGGTGACCGCGAGGGCCCGCTTGGTGTGCGGGTGCGCGGCGTTGAAGGCGGCGATCTCGCGCCTGCGGTCGGCGATGCCGGCGTTCTCCTGGACCTGCCGCCAAACGGTGGAGATCCGTTCGGGCTGCGTGACCGGCTGGCCGTACGGTGTCGTCTGGCCCTGGCCCGGCCGGTAGAAGTTGCGTTCCCGCAACTCCATGGGGTCCAGGCCGAGCACCGGCGCGCAGCGGCCGAGGATGTCCTCGATGACCAGCATGCCCTGGGGTCCGCCGAAGCCGCGGAAGGCGGTGTTGGACACCGTGTTGGTCTTGGCGACGCGGCCGGCGACGCGGGCGTTGGGAATCCAGTAGGTGTTGTCGACGTGGCACAGCGCTCGGGCCAGCACCGGCTCGGAGAGGTCCAGGCTCCAGCCGCCGTCCGCGGTCAGGGTGGCGTCCAGGGCCTGGATACGGCCGTCGGCGTCGAAGCCGATCTTCCACCGGGCGTGGAACCCGTGCCGCTTGCCGGACATGGTCAGGTCCTGGGTCCGGTTGAGCCGGAACCGGACGGGCCGGCCGGTCAGCTTGGCGCCGAGCGCGGCGACGGCCGCGAAGCCGTGCGGCTGCATCTCCTTGCCGCCGAAGCCGCCGCCCATGCGCAGGCACTGCACGGTCACCTCGTGGGCGGGCACACCGAGCACGTGCGCGACGATCTCCTGGGTCTCCGAGGGGTGCTGGGTGCTGCTCTGGATGAACACCTGACCGTTCTCGTCGACCTGGGCCAGCGCCGCGTGGGTCTCGAGGTAGAAGTGCTCCTGGCCGGAGAACTGGAGCTCGCCGGTGAAGACGTGCGCGGAATCGGCGAAGCCCGCTTCGGTGTCGCCCTGCACCATCAGGGGCCGGGCGCCGTGATAGCTGCCGGCCGCCATCGCGTCCTGCAGCGTGACCAGGGAGGGCAGTTCCTCGATCTCCACCTCGACGGCGGCGGCTCCGAGCCGGGCCGCCTCCCAACTCTCGCCGAGCACCCAGGCGACCGCGTGGCCGTAGAACATGACCTCGTCGGGGAACAGCGGCTCGTCGTGCTTCATCCCGGCGTCGTTGACGCCGGGCACGTCGGCTCCGGTCAGCACCCGGACCACGCCGGGCACGGCGAGTGCGGGCTCGGTGCGCAGCGCGGTGATCCTGCCGTGGGCCTTCATGACCTGGACCGGGTGGGCGTGCAGGACGTCCTTGGTGCGATGGACCAGGTCGTCGGTGTAGAGCGCGGTGCCGGTGACGTGCAGGCCTGCACTCTCGTGCGGCATGGGCAGGCCGACGACGGGCCTTTCGGGGCGTTCGGACAGATGACTCATGACGACACCGCCTCGTTGGTGTGCGCGTACAGCTTCAGCAGGCTCTGGCCGAGCATCGCGGAGCGGTACTCGGCGCTGGCGCGGTGGTCGTTCATCGGCGTGCCCTGGGCGCGCAGCACCTGGGCCGCGGCCTCGACGGTCCCAGCCGCCCACGGCCTGCCCTCCAGGGCCGCCTCGGTGTCGAGGGCGCGGATCGGGGTGGCGGCCACACCTCCCAGGCCGATGCGTGCCTTGCGGACGATCCCGTCCTCGATGTCCAGCGCGAAGGCGACAGCCACACTGGAGATGTCGTCGAAGCGCCGCTTGGCGATCTTGTGGAAGGCCACGACCGGGGACAGCTGCGTGGGGATGCGCACCGCGCGGATCAGTTCGCCGGGACGGCGCACACTCTGCCGGTAGCCGGTGAAGTAGTCGGCCAGCGGGACCACCCGCTCACCGTCCGCGTCGGCGAGCACCACCGACGCCTCCAGCGCGAGCAGCGCGGGCGGGCTGTCACCGATGGGCGAGCCGGTGCCCAGGTTGCCGCCGAAGGTCGCGCTGTTGCGGATGAGCCGGGACGCGAACTGCGGGAACAACTCCGCCAGCAGGGGGATGCTGCCGTCGAGGCGGCGTTCGATCTCGGTGAGCGTCAGCGCCGCCCCGATCTCGATGTGGTCCGGCTCGACGCGCAGTTCGCGCAGTTCGGGCAGCCGGTCGACGGCGACCACGCGATCGGCCCGCCGGGCACGGATGTTCACCTCGACGCCCCAGTCGGTGCAGCCGGCGACCACCACCGCGTCGGGCCGCTCGCGCAGCAGGCGCAGCGTCTCCGGCAGGGTGCTCCTGCGCAGGAACGCCCCGCCCCCCTGGGCGTACTCGGTGGCGACAGGTGCGGGCGGGGACTGCTCGCGGCGCCGCGCCAGCGGGTCGTCCTCGGTGGGCGTGCCGACGGCGAACGCGGCATCGCGGATCGGGCGGTACCCGGTGCAGCGGCACAGGTTCCCGCTCAGGGCGTGCAGGTCGAAACCGTTCGGGCCGTGCTCGGCGTCGGTGCCGTCGGCCGGCTCCGCGTGCGCGCAGCGGTCGGGCCGGTAGTACTCGGCGGCCATGCTGCACACGAATCCGGGCGTGCAGTAGCCGCATTGGGAGCCGCCGCGGACCGCCATCTCCTCCTGCACCGGGTGCAGAGTGGGCGGTGTGCCGGGTTCGCCGGGGGTGGCGAGCCCCTCGGAGGTGACGATCTCCTGGCCGTCGAGCGCCGCGACCGGGACCAGGCAGGCGTTGACCGCCACCCAGTCGGTGGGCTTGTTCACTCCGGGCCGGGCCACCAGGACCGAACAGGCGCCGCACTCGCCCTCGGCACAGCCCTCCTTGGTGCCCGTGAGACCGCGCTCGCGCAGAAAGTCCAGCACTGTGGTGTGGGGCGCAACCGGCGAGATCGGTGCTTCTTGCCCATTGACCGTGATCCGCGCTTCTACCATGACAGGCCCACATTTCGGTACACGAGGGGTCGATTCATCATGTTCGCCAATTTCAGGCAGCTTTCTGTGTTCAGACGCGCCGCGGGAGAGGAGCGGGCGCACAACGGCACGCGTCAGAGACGTGCCGGAAGGTGGTGACGGGGCACCCGGAATGTGCCGCGCAGGGGCACATCAGAACGGCGCGTTCAGCAGCCGTGCGCGATCCGACCCGGAACCCAGGCGGTGAGCTGGGCGAGGCGACCGAGATCAGAGCTGGTGTTCATCCGCTGGTCGCCTCCTTTCGGTGATGGGCATCGGCTATCGCAAGCTAGTGGCTGGGGTCACAGAGGTCAAGAGGTCACCCTCCGGTCACGGAGCCGTGGCGCGCCGTGACGCCCACCGAAGAAGCCCGCCTGCCCCTGCATGGTGCGGGACGGGTGTCTCCCCGAGGTCGCGGTTCGCTCCGGGGGCCCGCCGTCGCACGGCCCCGGTCCCGCTCCGCCGGGGCGGTTTCCGGCCGGGCGGGCGATGCTGGTGCGAGGAGCCCTGCGAGCAGGCCGGGAGGCGCTGCAAGGTGATGGCCGTCAACCCGATGAACAGCGCCTCGGTGCTGGCCGCCTTCGGCGCGCTCGGCGTCCTGGTGGTGATCTTCGCGGAGTCCGGTCTGCTGGTCTTCGGCTTCTTCCTGCCCGGGGACACCCTGCTGTTCCCGGCCGGCGTGCTGTGCGCCGGCAGCACGCACCAGCCGCCCCGGCTGGCCCTGTGGCAGGTCCTGCTGTGCGCCGCGGTCGGGGCGGTGGCCGGCGGACAGGTCGGGTACCTGATCGGGCGGCACGGCGGACGGGCGCTGCTGGCCCGCGCCTCCAGCCGCCGGGTGAAGGCGGCGACCGTCCGGGCCGAGGAGCTACTGGCCCGGTACGGCCATGGGAAGGCACTGGTCATCGGCCGGTTCGTGCCGTTCCTGCGGACGGTGCTGCACCCCGTGGCCGGCGCCCTCGGGGTGCCCGTGCGGTCCTTCACGCTCTGGCAGACGGTGGGCGGGCTGCTGTGGTCGCAGGCGCTCGTCCTCGCCGGATACAGCCTCGGCACGTCCGTCCCGCACATCGACGACTACCTGCTGCCGCTGGTCGCCGTGGTCGTCGTCCTTTCCTTGCTGCCCCTGCTGATCGAGGCCCGGCGGGCCCGCCGCGAGCGACGCCGGGCGCCCCGCTGAGGGGCCGCCCCCGCCGTACGTCGGCTGCGGCAGCGTCGTCGCTGATCGCGCGGTTCGCCGGCTCCTCGGGCTGCCTCACACCTCTGCCGCCCGGTGCGTGACCCGGCCGCGGCGACCGTGAGCGCCACCGGCAACTCCGGCAGGCCGGTGTCGGCCATCCTCAGCGGATCGTCGGCCGGGACCCCGGGGCCGGCCCGCCCGCCGACGCTCGGGCGGGCCGGCCGCCGCCTGGCCCGCGACCCAGGCGGCGTCTCCGGTCATGCCCTGGAGGCCCTGCAGGGCCGGGACCGGCGGCCGGCGCGCCGCGCCAGGTCATCACGGGGGCCATGTACGGGGTGCTCGGCAACCGGGTCGACAACGCGGTCACCGGCCGCATCGTCCCCGTCCGCCACTTCGTGCCGGACCTGGCGGCCGACGCGAGGGCGGTGGCCGGACGGACGGCGTTCGGCGGACTCCTCTGCACCGGGCCCGTCACGCCTCGCCCGGGAAGCCGGGGCCGGGCCGGGGACGGGCGCTTGATGAACGTCCTGTGCACCGTCACGCCGGCGCCACGGGCGCGGTGCGGTCCCAGGTCATCAGGCTCAACTGTCCCCGGCGAACGTCCTCGGCCGCCGCTCATGCCTCCGGATCGTCCAACCAGGCGTTCTGGACGGCCCTGTGACGTTCCGTGAGACTGGGACGGTCCGGTGCCCCCCGCGCCCCGGCTCTTCAGGACGGTGACCCATGGACGAGGAAGTCCCCCGCGTCGAACTCACTCCTCAGGCCGCGGACCTGGTGCGGCGGCTGCACGCCGAGCACGGTCCGCTGATGTTCCACCAGTCCGGCGGCTGCTGTGACGGCAGCGCCCCCATGTGCTACCCGGACGGCGAGTTCCGCACCGGCGGCTCCGACGTGCTGCTGGCGGAGCTGACGGTGGACGGCGTGGCCGAGCCCGTCACGTTCTGGATGTCGCGGAGCCAGTACGAGGCGTGGTGCCACACCAGGCTGATCGTGGACGTCGTCCCCGGACGGGGCAGTGGCTTCTCACTCGAGGCACCCGAGGGGGTGCGTTTTCTCACCCGTTCTCGCGTAGTCGACGCCTAGTCGGCCCGGCGGTCGCCGCACTCTGGTCCACTGCCCCGTACAACCCGTACGACAGCCCGTACGACAGGGACAGTTGACGAGACATCAGGGGGTACGGTGACCAGACCTCGCAGACGATGCGCGGCAGCGGGCAGAGCGGTTCTCACAGTGGTCACGGCGTTCGGTGTACTGGCCGGTGCGGCCCTCGCAGGGGCGGCTCCGGCCGGTGCCGTACCGGACGGCAGACGGATCGCGCCGGGCGTCACCTACCGGCAGTTCGACATCGCGGCGGGCGCGGGCACGGCACACGCCCATCTGCTCACGGTCGATCTGGGCGATCCGCGCGTCCGTGTGGATCTGCTGTATCCCGGCGCGGTGGCGGCCCGGGCCACCGTCTCGCGGATGGCGGACTCGGCCGGGGCGGTCGCGGGCGTCAACGGCGACTTCTTCGACATCACCGAGGCCCAGCACCCGGGCGTGGCGGCCACCGGCGCGAGCGTCGGACCGGCCGTCGCGGACGGGCAGGTGATCAAGGCGGCGGTGCCGAACGGCCAGCGGTTCGGGCCCGCGCTGCCGCCGGGCACCAGTACCCAGGACGTGCTCGCCGTGGGCACCGACCGAAGGGCCCGGCTGGACCGCCTCTCCCTGGCCGGCAGTGTGGCCACGCCGGAGGGCTCGTTCCCGTTGAAGGGCCTCAATCAGTACGCGCTCGCGGAGAACTCCGTCGGTGCCTTCACGTCGCGGTGGGGCAGCGCCTCCCGGATGCGTGCCGTGTGCGGCACCGACGCCGAGCGGTCGGCGCCGTGCAGTACCGACACCCATGAGGTGACGGTGCGGGGCGGGCGGGTGGTCGCCACCGCCGACGCGCCGGGCAGCGGCCCCATCTCCGTGGGCAGCACGGTCCTGGTGGGCCGCGGGCAGGGCGCACAGCGGCTGCGCAAGCTCTCCGTCGGTGCCCGGGTGACCGTGACCCACACTCTGGTGGCGACCTCCTCCGGGGTGCCGTACACGTTCGCGATCGGCGGCTTCCCCGTCCTGAGGGCCGGCCGGGCGCTGCCCGGCCTGGACGACACCGCCTCGGCGGTGCGCACGGTCGTGGGTGTGTCCGGCGGCGGACGGCGGCTCCTGATCCTGGCACTGGACGGGGCCGCCGCCTATCGGACCGGGATGACGGTCGCGGAGGAGGCCGGCACCATGCGCTCACTCGGCGCGTCGGACGCGTTCAACCTCGACGGGGGCGGCTCGACGGAGCTGGTCACCCGCGACGAGGGCGCGCGCGGCGTGACGGTCCGCAACCACCCGAGCGGTGGCGCCGAACGTCCGGTCGCCAACGGCATCGGGGTGTTCTCGGCCGGCTGAGCCTCACGGCCGCAGGCTGCTCACCAGGTCGGCGGTCGTGGCGATCCCGCTGTGGATGGTGGGCGCCAGACACGTGCCGGCCAGGAAGAAGCCGAGCAGCACGCAGACCACGGCATGGGAGATCTTCAGTGCGCAGTTACGGATGAAGATCACCGCCAGGACCAGGAGCAACAGCACCGCAGAGACGGGAATGACCACCGGAAAACCTCCTCCGCCACGCCTCGTGAGCGGCGTTCGGCCGCAAGTCTGGCGCAGCGGAGGGCTCGTCCGGGCGGCTGACGTGTCCCCCGAACGTGTGGTGTTACGCGGTGGAGCGGGCGTCGAGGAAGGCCTCGAGGCCGGCCAGGTCGTCGGTGTTCAGACAGTCGACACCGGCGGCGAGCAGTTCCGTCCTCAGGACGTCGCGGGCCGGGCCCGCGGCGTCCGGGGTGGCCCAGAACCGCACCCGCTGCCCGCGCGCGTGGGCGGTGGCGGTGATCCCGCGCAGCCTGCGCCGTTCGGCGTCGGGGAACGCGCCCTCTCCCGACCAGGTGAAGTTCTGTGTCCAGTTGTCGCTGATCAGCGGGATGAAGGTGGCGGGAGCGGTGCTGCCGAGGTCGGTGAGCCGGCCGTCGTAGAAGGCGAGCCGCTCCTGCTGCGCCTCCATGGGCCCACGGGCCGCGCGGTCGCCGGAGATGACGGCGGTGACCGGCCCGGGGTGCACCCTGCCGTGCGCGTAGCGGGTGAAAAGGTGCGGGTGGCGGCGCAGACGGCGGTCGAGTTCGAGGTACGTCGACGAGCCCTCGGTCTTGATGTCGATCAGGAGCTGGAGCGGCCGGCGCCATCCCCGGTACACCGTGCCGTGGCCGGCGCGGACGCGGGCGGCGAGCGGGCCGAGGCAGGGGGACTCCAGGGTGCGCGACGGGTCCGGCTCGGAGCTGTCATGGCCGCCGAGGAGCTGGTCACCGACGAGGAAGATGTCGGCCTCGACGCTGCCGAAACGGTGGTCGAGCGCGTCGAGCAGCGGCCGTGGGTGCTCGTAGTCGTTGTGGGCGTGGGCGTTCCACAGCGGGCGCCGGTCACACCGGGCGCCGCCCGCCCGGGCCTGCGCGGCCGCGCCATCGAACAGGTGGGCGCTCGCCGGGAGTTGGCGCGTTCTCACTTCTCCGGTGGGGCATGGCGAAGCCCGCCCCGAGCGGGGCGGGCTTCCTGCGGCCGGCTCAGGGTGCCTGGAGGTCGACCAGCGCGGCCAGCGCCTCGCGGTGGGCCCCCGCCGTGCCGTGGGCGAGGGAGTCCGCCTTGGCCCGCTTGAGGTACAGGTGGATCGGATGCTCCCAGGTCATCCCGATCCCGCCGTGCAGCTGCAGCGCCTCCTCGGCGGCGTGGACGGCGACCGGGGCGGCGTAGGCCTGGGCGACGGCGACCGAGACGTCCGTGTCCTCACCGGTGACCAGCGCGTCCGCGGCGGCACGTGCGGCGGCACGGAGGTTGACGACCTCCAGCCACAGCTGGGCGAGCCGGTGCTTGAGCGCCTGGAAACCGCCGACCGGCCGGTTGAACTGCTTGCGCTCCTTCAGATAGCGGACCGTCTCGGTCAACGCCCATTCGGCGAGGCCGAGTTGTTCGGACGCGAGCAGTCCGGCGGCGGCCCGCAGGGCGCGCCGTACGGCGGGTTCGCTGTCGCCGACACGGCGGCCGGGGGCACCCTCCAGCCGCAGTGTCGCCAGCGGCCGGGTCAGGTCGAGGGAGGTCTGCGGGACGACCGTCACGGCGTCCGCGGCCACGGCGTACAGGCCGCCGTCGTCGGCCGGGACGAGCAGGACGTCGGCCACGGCCGCGTCGGCGATGCCGGTCACCTCCCCGTGCAGGGTGCCGTTCGCCAGCCGTACGGCCTCGGGGGCGGCGCCCGGGGCCGTGTGCAGGCCGACCGCGAGGGCGCCGACGGTGCGCCCGGCGGCCAGCTGTCCCAGCAGCTTCTCGTCCCGGCAGGCCAACAGGGCCTCGGTGGCCACGACCGCGCTGGTGAGGTACGGCACGGGAGCGACGGCCCGGCCCAACTCCTCCAGGACCACGGCGACTTCGCGGGCCGAGGCACCCTGGCCGCCCAGTTCCTCGGGCACCAGGAGACCGGCCAGGCCCATGCCCTCGGCGAGTGACTTCCACAGGGGGAGGTCGTGCGGGGTGTCCGACTCGATGCGGGCGAGGACGTCCGAGGCGGCGCAGTGGTCGGTGAGCAGGTCCCGTACGGCGGCCCGCAGCGCCTCTTCCTCCTCCGAGTACAGCAGATCGGTCATCGGGCGAGGTCCTTCCAGGCGACGTCCTTGTCGGTGCGCGGCTCGGCGGGCAGGCCGAGGACCCGCTCGGCGACGATGTTCAGCAGGACCTCGCTGGTCCCACCCTCGATGCTGTTGCCCTTGGAGCGCAGATAGCGGTAGCCGGCGTCACGGCCGGTGAAGTCGACCAGCTCGGGACGGCGCATGGTCCAGTCGTCGTACAACAGGCCCTCCGCACCGCGAAGTTCGACCTCCAGGCCGCTGATCTCCTGGTTGAGCCGGGCGAAGGCGAGCTTCATGCCGGCGCCCTCGGGGCCGGGTTGGCCCACGGCGAGCTGCTGGCGCAGGCGTTCGCCGGTGAGCCGGGCGACCTCGGCCTCGACCCACAGCTTCAGCAGCCGCTGGTGCAGTTCGTGGGTGCGCAGTTCGGGGTGCTCGCGCCAGGTCCTTGCGACCGGGCCGATCATGCCGCCCTCGCGGGGCAGCCGCATGCCGCCGATGGCGACGCGCTCGTTGTTCAGCGTGGTCTGCGCGACCCGCCAGCCGTCGCCGACTTCGCCGAGGCGGCGGGAGTCGGGAATGCGGACGTCGGTGAGGAAGACCTCGTTGAACTCGGCCTCGCCGGTGATCTGGCGCAGGGGCCGGACCTCGACGCCCGGGTCGGTCATGTCGCAGATGAAGTAGGTGATGCCCGCGTGCTTGGGCACGTCCGGATCGGTGCGGGCGATGAGGATGGCCCAGCGGGCGAGGTGGGCGCTGGACGTCCACACCTTCTGCCCGTTGACAACCCATTCGTCGCCCTCCCGCACCGCGCGGGTGCCGAGCGCGGCCAGGTCGGAGCCGGCGCCCGGCTCGCTGAACAGCTGGCACCAGACCTCCTCGCCCGTCCACAGCGGGCGCAGAAAGCGCCGCTTCTGCTCCTCGGTGCCGTACTTGAGAACGGTCGGAGCGGCCATGCCCAGGCCGATGCCGATGCGCCGGGGGTCGTTGTCGGGGGCGCCCGCGGCCTCCAGTTCGGCGTCCACCACGCCCTGCAGGGAGCGCGGGGCGTCCAGTCCGCCGAGGCCCTCCGGGAAGTGCACCCAGGCGAGGCCGGCGTCGAAGCGGGCGCGCAGGAAGTCCAGGCGGTCCGTGTGGGCGGGCGGATGTGCGGCCAGCAACTCCCGTGCGCGGCGGCCGAGTTCCTCGACGTCGGTCATGCTGCTCCCTCCATCACGACGGCGATGCGGCCGGTGGAGCGGCCGTCCGCCACCTTCTGCACGGCCGTGGCGGCCCCGGCGAGCGGCACCCGCTCGCTCACCAGCGGTTTGATCGCGCCCCGGGCGGCCAGTGCGGTCAGTTCCTCGTGGCAGCGCAGGACGAGCTCGGGGTTCCTGGTGTTGTACAGGCCCCAGTGCAGGCCCAGGATCGAGTAGTTCTTCACCAGCGCGTGGTTGAGGGCCGGGCTGGGGACGGTGCCGCTCGCGAAGCCGATGACGACGATGCGGCCCTCGAAGGCGACGAGCTTGGCGGACTGGGCGTAGGCCTCGCCGCCCACGGGGTCGTAGATCACGTCCGCGCCCCGACCGCCGGTGGCCTCCTTGACGGCCGCGATCACGTCCTCGGAGCGGCGGTCGACCACGACGTCGCAGCCCAGTTCACGGGCGACGGCGGCCTTGTCGGCGCCGCCGACGACACCGATCACGGTGGCGCCGGCCGCCTTGCCGAGCTGGACGGCGGCGCTGCCGACACCGCCGGCGGCGGCGTGCACGAGCAAGGTCTCCCCCGCCTCCAGGCGGGCCCGGCGGTGCAGGCCGAACCAGCCGGTCTGGTAGCCGATGTGCAGTGCGGCGGCCTCGGCGTCGTCCAGCGACTCGGGCGCGGGCAGCAGGGCGCGGGCGTCGGCGAGGGCGTACTCGGCGAAACCGCCGTACGGCAGCGCGGGGTTGGCGATCACCCGGCGGCCGTCCTCGGTCTCGCCGCAGATCTCCACACCGGGCGTGAACGGCAGCGGCGGACGCACCTGGTACTGGCCGCGGCACAGCAGCCCGTCCGGGAAGTTGACGTTGGCGGCACGCACGCGCAGGCGCACCTGGCCTTCCGAGGGCGTGGGGGGCTCCACCTCCGCCAGGCGCATCACCTCGCCCGGCTCGCCGTTCTCGTGCACTTGCCATGCCTGCATGCGGGGCCTCCACGGGACTGCTTCGTCTGACCGGGTCCGCTCGCATACTAAGCGGTCGCTTGCCGATCAGGGAACAGGTGGCCCCGGCCAGGTGCACGGCATCACGTCCGGAACGCCGGCCGGGCCCGGACGTGCATCCGCTCACCCTGCGGACCGAACAGGCTGAGGAACTCCACCGGCCCCTCCCCCGTCGACCCGAACCAGTGCGGCACGCGCGTGTCGAACTCGGCGGCCTCACCCGCCGTCAGCACCACGTCGTGCTCGCCGAGGACCAGCCGCAGCCGGCCGGAGAGCACGTACAGCCACTCGTAGCCCTCGTGCGTGCGCGGCTCCGGTTCGAGCCTGCGCTGCGGCTCCAGCACCTTGAAGGCCTGCAGGCCGCCGGGCTGGCGGGTCAGCGGCCAGTGGGTGCGCCCGCCCCGGACGATCGGCTTGGACCGCACCCGAGGGTCCCCCACCGGCGGTGCGCCGACCAGTTCGTCCAGCGGCACCTGATGGGCCTGCGCGATCGGCAGCAGCAGTTCGAGGCTGGGTCTGCGCAGGCCGGACTCCAGCCGGGACAGGGTGCTGACGGAGATGCCGGTGGCCTCGGAGAGAGCGGCCAGCGTCACCTCGCGTTCCTTGCGGATGCGCCGCAGCCGCGGGCCCACTTCGGCCAGTACGTCGTCGGTGCTCATGCCTCTATTGCAGGAACGGCAAATACGTTTGTCAATCCGGCAGGCTCGGGGTGACCGTCGCGTCATGACCGAGAACACCGAGAACAACAGGTACGAAGTGGTCGTCGTCGGCGGTGGGGCCGCCGGGCTGTCCGCCGCGCTGGTCCTCGGCCGGGCCCGGCGCCGCACGCTCGTGGTCGACGCGGGCGAGCCGCGCAACGCACCGTCGGCGCACATGCAGGGGTACCTCTCCCGGGACGGCATGTCACCGGCCGAGTTCCTGGCCGTCGGGCGCGAGGAGATCACCCGGTACGGCGTGGAGCTGGTCCGGGACCGGGTCGTGGACGCCAGCCGGGACGCCGACGGCTTCACGGCGCGGCTGGCCGGCGGACGGTCGGTCCGGGCCCGGCAGCTGGTGATCGCCACGGGTCTGAAGGACGAGCTGCCGGACGTCCCGGGGCTGGCCGAGCGGTTCGGCCGGGACGTGATCCACTGCCCGTACTGCCACGGCTGGGAGGCCCGGGACCTGCCGACCGGGGTGCTCGCCACCTCACCGCTGAGCGTGCACCAGGCGCTCATGGTCACCCAGTGGTCGAAGGACGTGCGGCTCTTCCTCCACGAGGTGAGCGAGTCGGAGCTGACGGACGACGACCTGCGCCGGCTGGCCTCCGCCGGGGTCGGGGTCGTGCCCGGGAAGGTCGCGGGTCTCGTCGTCGCCGACGACCGGCTCACCGGGATCCGGCTCGCCGGGGGTAGCCCCTCGGGCGCAGGCACGGTCCACGACCGCGCGGTGCTGTACGTCGCCCCGCGCGCCCTGCCGAACAACGACCTGCTCGTGCGGCTGGGCGCCGAGCTGCGCGAGACCCCGTTCGGCGCCTACCCGGTGATCGACGAGCGGGGCCTGACGACCGTGCCCGGCCTGTGGACGGCGGGCAACGCGAGCGGCTTCGCCGAGCAGGTGATCAACGCGGCGAGCCGTGGGTATCGGGCGGGGGCGGCCATCAACGGGGAACTGCTGATGGCCGACCTCGACGCCGAGGCCCGGGTGTAGACCGTGCTCCCCCGGTGCACTCTGGGGAAATGCTGCTGACCCGGCTCGCCCAGGTGTCACGAGAAGTCGCCGCGACCGCGACCCGGTCCCGAAAGACCGCCCTGCTCGCGGAGCTGTTCCGGGAGGCGGAGGCGGACGACGTGCCGATCGTCATCCCGTATCTGGCCGGACGGCTGCCCCAGGGCAGGCTCGGTGTCGGCTGGAAGGTGCTGGGCCGGCCGGTGCCGCCCGCCGCCGCGCCCACCCTCACGGTCCGCGAGGTCGACGCCCTGCTCACCGAGCTGGGCAAGGTGGCGGGGCCGGGAGCGCAGGCGGAGCGGGTCCGGCTGGTCGGCGAGCTGATGGGCACCGCCACCGAGGAGGAACAGCGCTTCCTGCTCGGGCTGCTCACCGGCGAGGTACGCCAGGGCGCGCTGGACGCGGTCGCGGTGGAGGGCCTCGCCCAGGCGACCGGCGCCGACCCGGCGGCCGTACGCCGGGCGGTGATGCTCGCCGGATCGTTGCAGACGGTCGCCCAGGCGCTGCTCGCCGAGGGACCGGGAGCGCTGGAGCGGTTCCGGCTGACCGTGGGCCGTCCGGTGCTGCCGATGCTGGCGCACAGCGCGTCCTCGGTCGCCGAGGCGGTGGAGAAACTGGGCGCCTGCGCGGTGGAGGAGAAGCTGGACGGCATCCGGGTGCAGGTCCACCGGGACGGCGACACGGTCCGGGTGCACACCCGCACGCTGGACGACATCACCGGCCGGCTGCCCGAAATCACCGCTGCCGCACGACGGTTGCGGGGCGAGCGATTCATCCTGGACGGCGAGGTGATCTCCTTCGACGCGGCCGGGCGGCCGAGGTCCTTCCAGGAGACGGCGGGCCGGGTCGGCTCGCGGACGGACGTGGCGAGGGCGGCCGGGGAGGTCCCGGTCTCCCCCGTCTTCTTCGACGTCCTGTCGGTCGACGGCGCCGATCTGCTGGACCTGCCGTTCGCCGAGCGGCACGCGGAGCTGGCCCGGCTGGTGCCGGAGCCGATGCGGGTGCGCCGCACGGTCGCCGGCGGGCCGGAGGACGTCGCGGAGGCGGAACGGTTCCTCGCCGAGAGCCTGGCCCGCGGTCACGAGGGCGTGGTGGTCAAGGCGCTGGACGCGCCCTACAGCGCGGGCCGGCGCGGCGCCGCCTGGCTGAAGGTCAAGCCGGTTCACACGCTCGACCTGGTGGTGCTGGCCGCCGAGTGGGGCCACGGCCGCCGCACGGGCAAGCTGTCCAACCTGCACCTGGGCGCGCGCAACCCGGACGGCACCTTCGCCATGCTCGGCAAGACCTTCAAGGGCATGACCGACGCGATGCTCGTCTGGCAGACCGAGCGGCTCCAGCGGCTGGCCGTGGCGGACGACGGCCGGGTGGTCCGGGTGCACCCCGAACTCGTCGTGGAGATCGCCTACGACGGCCTCCAGCGCTCCACGCGCTACCCGGCCGGCGTCACCCTCCGCTTCGCCCGCGTCGTCCGCTACCGCGAGGACAAGCGCCCCGATGAGGCCGATACCGTGGAGACCCTGCTGGCGGCCCACCCGGAGGTCAAGCCATGACGGTGCGTACGACGAGGCGCAGCGCGGGGCTGCTGTTGTTCCGGCATACCGATGAGGGGCTGGAGGTGTTGCTCGGCCATATGGGTGGCCCGTTCTGGGCGAAGAAGGACGCCGGTGCATGGACCGTCCCCAAGGGCGAGTACGACCCCGATGAACCCCCCTGGGAGGCCGCCCGCCGCGAGTTCCAGGAGGAACTGGGCCTGACGCCGCCCGACGGCGAGGCCGTACCGCTGGGCGAGGTGGCACAGAGGAACGGCAAGATCGTCACGGCATGGGCCGTGGAGGCGGACCCGGACCTGAGCGGCTTCCGCCCCGGCACCTTCGAGATGGAGTGGCCGCCGCGGTCCGGCCGGGTGCGGGAGTTCCCGGAGCTCGACCGCGTGGCGTGGCACGGTCTGGAGCGGGCCCGTGAGCTGGTCGTCACCGCGCAGGCCGCGTTTCTCGACCGGCTGGCGGAGCACTCGGCCTGAAGGGATGCCACGCGTTGCGGACGGCCGTACCGCGCGCGAAGGTGAAGCAAGCCCGCTCCCAGGGAGGTCAGCCATGCCCATCGCGACGGTGAACCCGGCGAACGGCGAGACGCTCAAGACGTACGAGCCCATGGGCGGGGAGGAGCTGGAACGTCGGCTCCAGCTCGCGGAGGCCACGTTCCGCACCTACCGGGTCTTCTCCTTCGTCGACCGCGCCCGGCTGCTGCTCAGGGCCGCCGACATCCTGGAGGAGGACCGGCGGGAGATCGGCCGGGTGATGACCACGGAGATGGGCAAGCCGATCAAGCAGGCCTGGGCGGAGGCCGCGAAGTGCGCCAAGGCGATGCGCTGGTACGCCGAGCACGCGGAGGCGCTGCTCGCGGACGAGGAGCCCGCCGAGGCCGACGTACGGGACTCCGGAGCCTCCCGGGTCCGGGTGCGGTACCGGCCGCTGGGTCCCGTGCTCGCGGTGATGCCGTGGAACTTCCCGCTGTGGCAGGTGGTCCGCTTCGCCGCGCCCGCGCTGATGGCCGGCAACGTGGGCCTGCTCAAGCACGCCTCCAACGTCCCCCAGACGGCCCTGTACCTGGAGGACCTGTTCCACCGGGCGGGATTCGCGGAGGGCTGCTTCCAGACGCTGCTGATCGGCTCGGGCGCGGTGGACGACCTCCTGCGCGACGAGCGGATCAAGGCCGCGACGCTCACCGGCAGCGAGCCGGCGGGCCGGGCGGTGGCCTCCACCTGCGGCGAGATGGTCAAGAAGACGGTGCTGGAGCTGGGCGGCAGCGACCCGTACCTGGTCATGCCCTCCGCCGACCTGGACCGGGCGGCCGAGGTCGCCGTCACCGCGCGCGTGCAGAACAACGGGCAGTCCTGCATCGCCGCCAAGCGGTTCATCGTGCACCGCGACGTCCACGACGCCTTCGCCGAGAAGTTCGTCGCCGGCATGAAGGCGCTGAAGGTCGGCGACCCGCTGGAGGAGGACACCGACGTCGGGCCGCTCTCCACCGAGCGGGGGCGCGACGATCTGGAGGAACTGGTCGACGACGCGCGGCGGGCCGGGGCCGAGGTGCTGTGCGGCGGGGAGCGGCCGGACGGGCCGGGCTGGTACTACCCGCCGACCGTGCTCGCCGGCATCACCCGGAAGATGCGCATCCACCGGGAGGAGGCGTTCGGACCGGTCGCCACGCTGTACCGGGCCGACGACCTGGAGGAGGCGCTGCTGATCGCCAACGACTCGCCTTTCGGGCTGAGTTCGAACGTATGGACGCGCGACGAGGGGGAGGTGGCGCGGTTCACCCGCGACCTGGAGGCCGGTTCCGTGTACGTCAACGGGATGACCGCCTCCCATCCGGCGTTCCCGTTCGGCGGGGTCAAGCGGTCCGGGTACGGGCGTGAGCTGTCCGGGCACGGAATCCGCGAGTTCTGCAACATCACCACGGTTTGGCAGGGTGCGTGAGGTCCACGCGGCTACCATCCCCTTTTGTGAACCGCGAAGTGACCCTGCCTCTGATCGTCGACGACCGCGGTACGTTGCAGGTGGCGGCCGCCGACGTGAGCAAGCTGCTGCGGACCGTGGGCGGGCGCTGGCTGCGGCTCGTCGAGGCCGGGGAGCAGGGGCTGGACGAGGACACGGTCGCCGCTCTGACCATCGAGCTGGCCAAGCTGGCGGACCGCATCGACGTGGCCTGCATCGCGCACAGCAGCGGGGCGCCCTAGGGCGTGTTTCGAAAGTCCCGTCGTCCGCCCGAAGGGCGGGCTGGAGGTCGACGACAGGACCTGGCCCAACGACGTCCAGAACATCGCCTCGTACGCCTGCAGCAGGCTTCCGTAGGTGTGTGCTCTGTTCGTGTCCAGTGTTCCCGCGTCCAGGGCCGCCTGTACCGCCTGCGTCGCCCGGTCGTCCAGGTCCGGGGCCGGCTCGGCGAAGAGGTCGAAGAACGCGCAGGCGGCGTCCTCGAAGCCGTAGTGGGTGCGCAGGGCCGTCGCGATGCGGGCGCAGCACTCGCCCCACGCTGAGAAGTTCGCGGTGAGGGACAGGACCACGTCCGCCGGTGCGGCGTTGAGGGCCGGCCAGGAGACGTAGGCGGGATGGGCCTGGCAGCCCGCCAGGGGGACGTAGGTCCGGGAGCGGTCCTCGGTCACGCCGCAGGCCCGGGCGAAGGCGGTCAGGTGCCGTGCCGCCAGTTCCTCGCCCGCCGCGAGCGTGCTGAAGAAGGCGGCGGACGCGGGGTCGGCGCACCCGGCCAGGTGCGCGAAGGAGCGGCGGCCGGCGGGGACCACCCACTGCTGCTCCAGGGCCAGACGGGCGAGGCCCTCCCCCGGCACCTCGCCCCGTTCCACCCGGGGGACGAAGGGGTTGGCGCCCGGGTCCGGGGCGAGCGCCCCGGTGGCCGTCTCCAGCAAATCCATGGCCGATGCCGTCATGGTGTTCTCCTCCCGCGGACATGCCGATTCCTACCCGGCCCTGCTGCCGCGTCCCCGGTCTGGAGTAGTTCGGCGCGAGATCGCCGCCGCGCCGAGTGATCGTGGGTGGACCACCCCCTGAGGTGAACGACCCTCTGACCGGCGGGCGCAGGCCTTCCGGAAGGCTGAAAGCAGGCACGGTTCATGGCGACTTTGTGCAGACCCTCGGTATCGGTTCCGGAACACGTGATCACGATGGAGGAGACGCTGGAGCTGGCGCGCTCCCGCCACGCGGACCACCCCCAACTGCCCCTCGCACTACGGCTGATAGAGAACACGGGTGTCAGGACCCGGCACATCGTGCAGCCCATCGAGGAGACCCTGAAGCATCCCGGCTTCGAGGAACGCAACAAGCTCTACGAGGCCGAGGCCAAGGCGCGGGTCCCCGCGGTGATCCAGCGTGCCCTCGACGACGCGGAACTCCTCACCAGCGACATCGACGTGATCATCTACGTCTCGTGCACGGGCTTCATGATGCCCTCGCTCACGGCGTGGCTGATCAACGAGATGGACTTCGACCCGACCACCCGGCAACTTCCCGTAGCCCAGCTGGGCTGTGCGGCCGGCGGCGCGGCGATCAACCGCGCGCACGACTTCTGCAGGGCCTACCCCGAAGCCAACGCGCTGGTCGTGGCCTGCGAGTTCTGCTCGCTGTGCTACCAGCCCACCGACCTCGGCGTGGGCTCTCTGCTCTCCAACGGCCTGTTCGGTGACGGCATAGCCGCCGCCGTGGTCCGCGGCAGGGGCGGCACCGGCGTCGAGCTGGAGCGCAACGGCTCGTACCTGATCCCCAAGACCGAGGAGTGGATCATGTACGACGTCCGTGCGACGGGCTTCCACTTCCTGCTCGACAAACGGGTGCCGACCACCATGGAGCCGCTGGCCCCGGCCCTGCAGGACCTCGCAGGAACGCACGGCTGGGACGCGTCCGACCTGGACTTCTACATCGTCCACGCCGGCGGGCCCCGCATCCTCGACGACCTGAGCAAGTTCCTGCACGTCGACCCGCACGCGTTCCGGTTCAGCCGGGCGACCCTCACCGAGTACGGCAACATCGCCTCCGGCGTCGTGCTGGACGCGCTGCGCCGGATGTTCGACGAGGGCGGCGCCGAGCACGGGGCGCGCGGGCTCCTCGCCGGGTTCGGACCCGGCATCACCGCGGAAATGGCGCTGGGCCGCTGGCGCACCGACAGAGAGACGGCGTGAGTACGGCATGACCGAAGAGACGCTCACCGAGACCCTGCCCCCCATCCGGCACTGGCCGGCGCTCGACCTGACCGGGACGGACTTCGACCCGGTGCTCAGGGAGCTGATGGACGAGGGACCGGTCACCCGCATCCAGCTGCCCAACGGCGAGGGCTGGGCGTGGCTCGTGACCCGGTACGACGACGTGCGCATGGTGACCAACGACCCCCGGTTCAGCCGCGAGGCGGTCATGGAGAAGCCGGTCACCCGGCTGGCCCCGCACTTCATCCCGGATCCCGGCGCGGTCGGCTTCCTCGACCCGCCCGACCACACCCGGCTGCGCCGCTCGGTGGCGGCCGCGTTCACCGCGAAGGGTGTGGAGCGGGTGCGCGCGAAGGCGCGCGCCATGCTCGACGAGCTGGTCGACGAACTCCTCCAGGACGGCCCGCCCGCCGATCTCACGGCCACGATCCTCAGCCCGTTCCCGATCGCGGTGATCTGCGAGATCATGGGCGTCCCGGCCGGTGACCGGCACACCATGCACACCTGGACCCAGCTCATTCTGTCCTCCTCGAACGGCAAGGAGGTCAGCGAGAAGGCCAAGCGGGAGATGGCCGCGTACTTCTCGGACCTGATCGGGGTGCGTGAGAACAGCACGGGCGAGGACGTCACCTCACTGCTCGGCGCCTCGGTGGGCCGGGGCGAGGTGACGCTCGGGGAGGCGGTCGGGCTGGCCGGCCTGCTGCAGATCGGCGGTGAGGCGGTCACCAACAACAGCGGGCAGATGTTCTATCTGCTGCTCACCCGGCCCGATCTGGTGCGGCGGCTGCGCGCGGAGCCGGAGATCCGCCCGCGGGCGATCGACGAGCTGCTGCGCTACATCCCGCACCGCAACGCGGTCGGCCTGTCCCGGATCGCGCTGGAGGACGTGGAGATCCGGGGTCACCGGATCCGCGCCGGCGACCCGGTGTACGTCTCGTACCTGGCCGCCAACCGCGACCCGGACGTCTTCCCCGACCCGGAGACGATCGACTTCTCCCGCAGCCCGAACCCGCATGTGTCGTTCGGTTTCGGTCCCCACTACTGCCCCGGCGGCCAACTCGCCCGGCTGGAGCAGGAGCTGCTGGTGGACACCCTGCTGGACCGGATTCCGGGTCTGCGGCTGGCCGTGCCGCCGGAGCGGGTGCCCTTCAAGCGGGGCGCGCTGATCCGGGGTCCCGAGGCGCTTCCGGTGACCTGGTGAGCGAGCGATGACGGAGACCGAGGGACTGTACGTACCGCCTGGCCACGGCCGTGTCGTGGAGACACCGGCCCAGCGGGTGACGTTCAAGGTCACCGGCACGCATTCGCGGATGGCCTCCACCTTCGAGGTGGAGGTCCCGCCGGGCTTCGACGTGGGCGCCCATGTGCACACGCGCAGCGAGGAGTTGTTCTACGTCCTGGAGGGCGAACTGGACGTCCTCGCCTTCGAGCCGCGCATCCGCACCCCCGACAACTGGCGGAAGTGGGAGTCGACTTCGGGCAGCCGGGTGGTGCGGGCGACCCCCGGCACGGTCATCGTCGTACCACCGGGGTGCCCGCACGCGTTCGCGAACCCGACCGACACCCCGGCGAAGATGTTCTTCCAGGCGAGCCCGCCGCCGGATCACGAGCGCTACTTCGAGGAGCTGCTGGAGATCCTGGGCAACGGGGGCCCGCCCGACCAGGAGGCGATCGAGGCGCTGAGGGCCAAGTACGACATCGAGCAGCTGACGCCGCTCAGGCACCGTTAGCGGATCGGCATCCCCGAGAGGGTGCGGGCGATGACCAGCCGCTGGATCTCGCTGGTGCCCTCGAAGATCGTGTAGATGGCGGCGTCCCGGTGCATGCGCTCGACGGGGTACTCCCTGGTGTAGCCGTTGCCGCCGAGGATCTGGATCGCCTGGGCCGTGACCTTCTTGGCGGTCTCGCTGGCGAACAGCTTCGACATGGAGCCCTCGGCGGCGGTGAACGGCTTGCCGTTGACCGCCATCCAGGAGGCCCGCCAGACCAGCAGCCGGGCGGCGTCGATCTGCGTCCGCATGTCCGCGAGCTGGAAGGCGACGCCCTGGTTGTCGATGATCGGGCGCCCGAACTGTTCGCGGGTCCTGGCGTAGTCGAGGGCGACCTCGTACGCGGCGCGCGCGGTGCCGACCGCCATCGCGCCGACGGCCGGGCGGGACGCCTCGAACGTGGCCATCGCCGCGTTCTTGACGCGCTCGCCGCCCGTTTTGGCAGTCTCGCGGGCCCGGGCGAGCCGCTCGTCCAGCTTCTCCTTGCCGCCGAGCAGGCAGGAGCCGGGGACGCGCACGTCGTCCAGGACGACCTCGGCGGTGTGCGAGGCGCGGATGCCGTGCTTCTTGAACTTCTGGCCCTGGGCGAGGCCCGGCGTGCCCGGCGGGATGATGAAGGAGGCGTGACCCTTGGAGCCGAGCTCCGGGTCGACGCCGGCGACGACGACGTGGACGTTGGCGATGCCTCCGTTGGTCGCCCAGGTCTTCGTGCCGTTGATCACCCACTCGTCCTTGGCCTCGTCGTACACGGCACGCGTGCGCATGGAGGCGACGTCGGAGCCGGCGTCGGGCTCGGAGGAGCAGAACGCGGCGACCTTGACGTCGTCGACGTCGCCGTACATCTGCGGGATCCAGGTGCCGATCTGCTCCTCGGTGCCGTTGGCCAGCACGCCCACGGCGGCGAGACCGGTGCCCACGATGGACAGGGCGATGCCCGCGTCACCCCAGAACAGTTCCTCCATGGCCATGGGGATACCGAGGCCGGTGGGGTCGAAGTACTGCTGCGCGTAGAAGTCCAGGGAGTAGATGCCGACCTTCGCGGCCTCCTGGATGACCGGCCAGGGCGTCTCCTCGCGCTCGTCCCACTCGGCGGCCGCGGGGCGGATCACGTCGGCGGCGAAGCCATGGAGCCAGTCCCGGACTTCCTTCTGTTCGTCGTTCAGCTCCATGGTGAACTCGGCCATGGCCCCTCCAGCGGCGGTTGCGATGTTACTAGCGGTAACACGAGTCTGTTACCGACCGGTAGGAAAAGTCAACCGGTGACGACCGCGGCATCCCGTTCGATGTCAGCAGGACAGTCAGTGTTAGTTTGCGCAGGCGTCACCGAATCAGCACGGGTGGGGAGAGCACATGGACACCACACAGCGGACCGAACAGCAGCGGTCCGCCGACCGCCGACGGCGCGAGTTGCTGGAGGCCGCCGACCGGGTGGTGCTCCGCGACGGTCCGCAGGCGTCGATGAACGCGATCGCCGCGGAGGCCGGCATCACCAAGCCGATCCTCTACCGCCACTTCGGCGACAAGGGCGGCCTGTACGCCGCGCTGGCCAAGCGGCACACCGACGCGCTGCTCGACTCGCTGCGGGCGGCGCTGGACGCCCCGGCGGACCGGCGGGAGCGAGTGGAGTCCACGCTGGACACCTATCTCGCCGCGATCGAGGCACGCCCTCAGGTGTACCGGTTCCTGATGCATCCGGCGGAGGGCAGCGCGGGCGCGGAGCAGGGGTTCGACGTCGGCAAGCACAGCGCTCCGCTGCTGCGGCGGATGGGCGAGGAGCTGGCCCAGGTCATCGAGGAGCGGGTGGACCTCGGTCCGGAGAGCCAGCAGCTGGCCCGGGTGTGGGGGCATGGGATCGTCGGGATGATGCACGCCGCCGGCGACTGGTGGCTCGGCGAACGCCCTTGTTCCCGGGCCGAGTTGGTGCGGTCTCTCGCGGATCTGCTGTGGGGGCGGCTTGCGGCCGCGGGGGACCGGGTGGGGGGTCCCGGGTTCTGACGGGCGATTGTGACCGCACGTGCGTGGGGGCCGACCGCGCCCACGCACACCGGTACGGCCTCCCGCGTCAGCCGGGTCGGCCCGTCCGGGTCCAGGGAGCCCGGGAGATCTGCCTCACCAGCCTGCGCCTGCGCCACCCCGTCACGCGGTCCGCGTACACCCGCCCCTCCACGTGGTCGCACTCGTGCTGCAGGCACCGGGCGAAGAACCCCGTGCCGTCGATCGTCACCGGCTCCCCCGTCACCGTGAGACCCTCGACCACCGCGTGGTCGTACCGCTCCGTCCCCGCCTCCAGGCCCGGCAGGGACAGGCAGCCCTCGGGCCCCCGGACGACCACGCCGTCGACCTCCACGAGCCGGGGGTTCACCACGTGTCCGAGATGCCGGACGTCCTCGTCGTCCGGGCAGTCGAACACGAACACCCGCAGCGGCACCCCCACCTGATTCGCCGCCAGGCCGACCCCCTGCGCCGCGTACATCGTGGCGAACAGATCCTCCACCAGGTCTGCCAGCCCGGGCCCGAATTCGGTGACTTCCCGGCATTGTTGGCGCAAACCCGCGTCGCCGAACAGGGTGAGGGGCCGGACGCGCCCGCGGGCGCCCGGAATGGAACCGTGTCGCATGGCCGCAAGGGTACGGTTCGTATCGCTCATGGCCGCCGCTCAGGGCGTGGGCCGGGATTCGGGTGTGGATACGGATCTCGATAGGCTGAGGTCACACCACGCTGCCGGATGGCCCCAGGCGCGGCGCGTACGCAAGGAGGATCGAGAACTGATGGCAGGCAACTCGGACCCGCTCACGCCGCGGGCCAAGCTGGCCGTGACCGCCGGCAAGGCGGTCGCTGCGGCATCGCGCGCCGCGGGGCGCGGCAGCGGGTCGGTGATCGGTGGCCGGGTCGCACTGAAACTCGACCCCGACCTGCTCGGACGGCTCGCCCAGAACCTGGACGTCGTCCTGGTGTCCGCCACCAACGGCAAGACCACGACCACCCGGCTGATCGCCGAGGCGCTGCGCGCCGCGGGCCCGGTGGTGTCGAACGCGCTGGGCGCCAACATGCCGGCCGGTATCACCTCCGCGCTCGCGGGCGGCTCGGACGCGAAGTTCGGTGTCATCGAGGTCGACGAGAAGTACCTGGCCGGTGTGGCCCGGGACACCGACCCGAAGTGCATCGCCCTGCTCAACCTCTCCCGCGACCAGCTCGACCGCGCGGCCGAGACCCGGATGCTCGCGGAGAACTGGCGCGAGGGGCTCGCCGGGTCGAAGGCCGTCATTGTCGCCAACTGCGACGACCCGCTGGTGGTGTGGGCCGCCTCCTCGTCGCCGAACGTGGTCTGGGTCGCGGCCGGGCAGATGTGGAAGGACGACGCCTGGTCCTGCCCGTCGTGCGGTGGCGTGATGCAGCGCCCCGGCGAGGACTGGTTCTGCGGCGAGTGCGGGTTCCGGCGGCCGACGCCGACCTGGGCGCTGTCCGGGGACCACGTGCTCGACCCGCACGGCTCCGCCTGGCCCATCCATCTGCAGCTGCCGGGCCGTGCCAACAAGGCGAACGCCGCCTCCTCCGCAGCCGTGGCCGCCGTCTTCGGGGTGCCGCCGCAGGTCGCCCTGGAGCGGATGTACCAGGTGCAGGCCGTCGCCGGGCGGTACGACGTCGTGCAGTTCCAGAACCGCGATCTACGGCTGCTGCTGGCGAAGAACCCGGCCGGCTGGCTGGAGACGTTCTCGCTGATCGACCCCCCGCCCGCCCCGGTGATCCTGTCCGTGAACGCCCGCGGCGCCGACGGCACCGACACCTCCTGGCTGTGGGACGTCGACTACACCCGGCTGACCGGCCACCCGATCTTCGTGATCGGCGACCGGAAGCTGGACCTCGCCGTCCGCCTGGAAGTCGCGAACCAGAACTTCCAGGTCTGCGAGAACCTCGACCAGGCCGTGCAGATGTGCCCGCCGGGCCGTATCGAGGTCATCGCGAACTACACCGCGTTCCAGGACCTGCGCCGCCGCGTCGGCAACTGATCTTCTGATCCTCGAAGGGCGATCACCTCATGAGCGACAACCAACTGCGGCTGGTGTGGATCTACCCGGACCTGCTCAGCACCTACGGCGACCAGGGCAACGCGCTCGTCGTGGACCGCCGGGCCCGGCAGCGCGGCCTGGACGTGGCCAGGCTCGACGTGCGCAGCGACCAGCCGATCCCCACCTCCGGCGACATCTACCTGATCGGCGGCGGCGAGGACCGGCCGCAGCGGCTCGCGGCCGAGCGGCTGCGCCGGGACGGGCATCTGCACCGGGCGGTGGAGAACGGCGCGATCGTCTTCTCCGTCTGCGCCGGCTACCAGATCCTCGGCCACGAGTTCATCAACGATCTCGGCCAGCGCGAGCCCGGTCTCGGTCTGCTCGACGTCGTGTCGGTGCGCGGTGAGGGCGAGCGGTGCGTCGGCGACGTACTCGCCGACATCGACCCGCAGCTCGGGCTGCCTCAGCTGACCGGCTTCGAGAACCACCAGGGCGTCACCCACCTCGGCCCGACCGCCCGCCCGTTCGCCCGGGTACAGATCGGCAAGGGCAACGGCACCGGGGACGGCACCGAGGGCGCGTACAACGGGACCGTCTTCGGCACGTACATGCACGGGCCGGTCCTCGCCCGCAACCCGCAGATCGCCGATCTGCTGCTGAAGCTGGCACTCGACGTCAACGCGCTGCCGCCGATCGACGACCGCTGGTACGAGGCGCTCCGAAACGAACGGATCGCCGCAGCTCAGCAGCCCGCGTAAGCGCCGCTTCAGCGGGATCTCAGCGCAGCCCGGCAGGCTCGTGGACGGCCCGCCTGACAGGCCGTCCGCTCACATGTGCGGGCGCGTCCAGCAGGCGGACGCCCGCTACGGAGCCACCCCCTCACGCCGGTAGGGTGGCCGGGTATCCGCCGGACAACGTGGTCCGGTCCCCCGGCCCACGTTGAGAAGGTATTTCGGGCTATGCGCATTGGTGTCCTCACCTCCGGCGGCGACTGCCCCGGCCTGAACGCCGTCATCCGGTCCGTCGTGCACCGTGCCGTCGCCGACCACGGCGACGAGGTCATCGGTTTCCGGGACGGCTGGAAAGGCCTCCTGGAGTGCGACTATCTCAAGCTCGACCTCGACGCCGTGGGCGGCATCCTGGCCCGCGGCGGCACCATCCTCGGCTCCTCGCGGGTGCGCCCGGAGCATCTGCGGGACGGTGTCGGGCGGGCCAGGGGCCATGTCGCGGAACTCGGCCTGGACGCGATCATCCCGATCGGCGGTGAGGGCACGCTGAAGGCGGCCCGGCTGCTGTCCGACAACGGGCTGCCGATCGTGGGCGTGCCCAAGACCATCGACAACGACATCGCCGTAACGGACGTCACCTTCGGCTTCGACACCGCGGTGACCGTGGCGACGGAGGCCCTGGACCGGCTGAAGACCACCGCCGAGTCGCACCAGCGGGTGCTGATCGTGGAGGTCATGGGCCGGCACACCGGCTGGATCGCGCTGCACTCAGGCATGGCGGCCGGCGCCCACGCCATCGTCGTCCCGGAACGGCCCTTCGACATCGACGAGTTGACGCGGAAGGTCGGCGAGCGGTTCGAGGCGGGCAAGCGCTTCGCGATCGTCGTCGCGGCCGAGGGCGCCAAGCCGAAGGCCGGCACGATGGACTTCGACGAGGGCGGCAAGGACATCTACGGCCACGAGCGCTTCGCCGGCATCGCCCGGCAGCTGTCGGTCGAGCTGGAGCAGCGGCTCGGCAAGGAGGCACGGCCGGTGATCCTCGGGCATGTGCAGCGGGGCGGAACGCCGACGGCGTACGACCGGGTGCTCGCCACGCGGTTCGGATGGCACGCGGTGGAGGCCGTGCACCGCGGCGAGTTCGGCCGGATGACCGCCCTGCGCGGGACCGACGTCGTGACGGTGTCGCTGGCCGAGGCCGTCGAGGCCCTGAAGACCGTGCCCGTCGAGCGGTACGACGAGGCCGAGTACGTCCTGTAGTCCACCTGGGAACAACCCGCCCCCGGTCACGGCCGTGACCGGGGGCGGTTCTACTCTTGGGGCGGACAACTCGTACAACCCCCACGAATCAGGAGCCGCCGGATGGATCACAGCGGGCACGGCATGATGATGGATCTGCCGCCGTTCACGCTGGCGCGGGGGCTGGCGTGGTCGGCGGATCCCTTCTTCCTCGTGGCGTGCCTGGCCGGCCTCGCCCTGTACGGCTGGGGTGTGGTACGGCTGCGGCGGCGCGGGGACGCGTGGTCCGTCTGGCGCGTGGTGTCGTTCGTCGTGGGCGTGCTGACCGTCGCGCTCATGATGTGCACCCGGCTGAACGACTACGGCATGGTGATGTTCAGCGTGCACATGGTCCAGCACATGGTGATCAGCATGCTCTCGCCGATCCTGATCCTGCTCGGCGCCCCGGTCACGCTGGCGCTGCGGGCGCTGCCGACCGCCGGCCGCGGCCGCAAGGGTCCCCGGGAGCTGCTGCTGGCGCTGCTGCACAGCCGGTACATGCGGATCGTCACGCACCCGGCGTTCACGATCCCGATGTTCATCGCGAGCCTGTACGTCCTGTACTTCACCCCGATCTTCGACTTCCTGATGGGGTCGAAGACCGGGCACGTCGCGATGATGGTGCACTTCTTCGCCGTGGGCATGGTGTTCTTCTGGCCGATCATGGGCGTCGACCCCGGCCCGCACCGGCCCGGCTATGTGATGCGGATGCTGGAGCTGTTCGCGGGCATGCCCTTCCACGCGTTCTTCGGCATCGCGCTGATGATGGCGAGCGCGCCGATGGTGGGCACCTTCACGCACCCGCCGGCCTCGCTCGGCATCGACGCGCTGTCCGACCAGAACGCGGCCGGTGGCATCGCCTGGGCGTTCAGCGAGGTCCCGTCCGTGCTGGTGCTGATCGCTCTGCTGTTCCAGTGGTACGGCTCCGAGCAGCGGCAGGCCAAGCGCACGGACCGGGCCGCGGACCGGGACGGCGACAAGGAGCTGGAGGCCTACAACGCCTATCTGGCCTCCCTGAACGCCCGCGAGGGCTGAGAGCCGGGGGGCGGGGCTGCGGCGGAGCCGTCCCCTCCGGGCGGAAACCGGGGCACCATGGTCATGGACAGACCATGAGGAGGGTGCCGCGATGCCCGGTTCCACGAACGGTTCCACCAAGGCGATGGGGGCTCTCACGGTCGGCGGGCTCGTCGTCGTGACCGCCTACACGGTCGCGCTCGGCAGCAACGGCTGGCTGTGGTTCGGATGGGTCGTCCTGGGACTGCTGACGCTCGCCATGGTCGTCACCCAGTCGTGAGCACCGCTGCTGCGGCGAGCTGGCTACAGTGCCCGCATGAACAGCAGGACGCCCTCGTTCGACGACCTCGACCGCAAGATCATCACGGCGCTGATGGCGAACGCCCGGACCAGCTTCGCCGAGATCGGCGCGGGGATCGGGCTGTCCGCGACTGCGGTCAAGCGGCGCGTCGACCGGCTGCGGGAGACGGGGGTGATCACCGGGTTCACGGCGACGGTGAAGCCCTCGGCGCTCGGCTGGCGCACGGAGGCGTACGTCGAGGTGTACTGCGAGGGCGCGGCCCCGCCCCGCCGCCTCGCGGAGGTCGTGCGCAACCATCCGGAGATCACGGCCGCCATGACGGTCACCGGCGGCGCGGACGCGCTGCTGCACGTGCGCGCGCGGGACGTGGAGCACTTCGAGGAGGTGCTGGAACGGATCCGGGTGGAGCCGTTCATCCGGAAGACGATCAGCGTGATGGTGCTGTCCCACCTCCTCCCGGAAAGCCCGGAAGCGGGCGCGACCCACGCGGCACCCGAATGAGGCGGAACATGCGCAGTAACAGTGCGTGTACGCCGTCAAAGACGCAGCGATGCTGCTCATCTACGCAGCTTTTTTCACTTGTCGAGCCTGCCTCTGCATTTCTACCGTGGTGTACACCCTCAGTGACACATCGCAAGCGGAGGAAACCCTCTGTGTCCGAAAGCCGTGCACAGCGTCCTCGGCGCTTTCTCGTCTGCGAACCCAGACACTTCGCCGTGCAGTACGCGATCAATCCCTGGATGAACCCCGGCCGGCCCGTCGACGTGGACCTCGCCCAGGAGCAGTGGCGGACGCTGATCAGCGCCTACCGCGCCCATGGGCACACCGTCGAGGCGGTCGAACCGGTGCCCGGTCTGCCCGACATGGTCTTCGCCGCCAACGCGGCGTTCGTGGTCGGCGGCCGGGTCTTCGGATCGCTGTTCCACGCGCCGGAGCGACGCCCGGAGTCGCTGCACTACGACACCTGGTTCAAGGCGGCGGGCTACGACGTCCACCGCCCGGAGTCGGTGACCGAGGGCGAGGGCGACCTGGTGTGGACCGGCCGGTACGTGCTCGCCGGCACCGGGTTCCGCACCAGCCGCGAGGCGCACCGGGAGGCGCAGGAGTTCCTCGGCCACCCGGTGATCGGGCTGACCCTGGTGGACCCGTACTTCTACCACCTGGACACGGCGCTGTTCGTCCTCGACGACGACAACATCTGCTACTACCCCGAGGCGTTCTCGCCCGGCAGCCGCGAGGTGCTGCGCCGCCTGTACCCGGAGGCGGTGCTCGCCACCCGCGACGACGCGATGGCGTTCGGCCTGAACTCCGTCTCCGACGGCCGTAACGTCTTCGTCGCACCCCAGGCCGAGGCGCTCGCCGAACGCCTCGCCGGCCATGGTTACACCCCCGTCCCCGTCGACCTGTCCGAGTTCCACAAGGCCGGCGGCGGCATCAAGTGCTGCACCCAGGAGATCCGTACATGACCGCACCCGCGCGCACCCGCACCTCCGACGACCTGATCCGTGCCGAGGAGCCGGTCCTCGCGCACAACTACCACCCGCTGCCGGTGGTGGTGGCGCGGGCGGAGGGCACCTGGGTGGAGGACGTCGAGGGCCGCCGCTACCTCGACATGCTCGCCGGGTACTCGGCACTGAACTTCGGTCACCGGCACCCCGTGCTCATCGAGGCCGCCCATCGCCAGCTCGACCAGCTGACGCTGACCTCCCGGGCCTTCCACAACGACCGGCTCGCCGCCTTCGCCGAGCGGCTCGCGGGGCTGACCGGCCTCGACATGGTGCTGCCGATGAACACCGGCGCGGAGGCGGTGGAGAGCGGCATCAAGGTGGCCCGCAAGTGGGCGTACGACGTGAAGGGCGTCCCCGCCGACCGGGCGACGATCGTGGTCGCCGCGGAGAACTTCCACGGCCGTACGACGACCATCGTCAGCTTCTCCACGGACGAGACGGCCCGCGCGGGCTTCGGTCCCTTCACGCCCGGATTCAGGATCGTGCCGTACGACGACCTGGCCGCGCTGGAGGAGGCCGTCGACGAGACCACGGCGGCCGTGCTGATCGAGCCGGTCCAGGGCGAGGCGGGCGTGATCATTCCGAGCGACGGCTATCTCGCCGGGGTGCGGGAGCTGACCCGCCGCAAGGGCTGCCTGTTCGTCGCGGACGAGATCCAGTCGGGTCTCGGCCGTACGGGCCGTACCTTCGCCGTGGAGCACGAGGACGTCGTCCCGGACGTGCTGCTGCTGGGCAAGGCGCTGGGCGGCGGGATCGTGCCGGTGTCGGCGGTGGTGGCCCGGCGCGAGGTGCTCGGTGTGCTGCACCCCGGCGAGCACGGGTCGACCTTCGGCGGCAACCCGCTCGCGGCGGCGGTCGGCACGGCCGTGGTCGAGCTGCTGGAGACCGGCGAGTTCCAGCGGCGGGCCGCCGAGCTGGGCGTCGTCCTGCGGGACGGGCTGACCGAGCTGGTCGGCAAGGGCGTGCTCGGCTTCCGCTCCCGCGGGCTGTGGGCGGGAGTCGACATCGACCCGGCGATCGGCACCGGCCGCGAGGTCAGCGAGCGGCTGGTACGGGAGGGGATCCTGGTGAAGGACACCCACGGTTCCACGATCCGGCTGGCGCCCCCGCTGACCGTCAGCGCACAGGAGCTGCGCTCCGCGCTGGCGGCGCTGGAGAAGGTGCTGGCGTCGTGACCCGAGGGGCGTGATCCGACAGGCGAGGGATCAGCGACCCGGAGGGACCGGGTTCTTGACCCCGGGGGGTGGCCGCAGGCCACCCCCCGGCCCGTTTGCGCGTCCCGCCCGATGCCCGAAGGGTGAGGACTGAGCCACGAGGGGGTAGACCACTCTCAGCTACAGAGAGGCCGGCCGTGAGCACTGACGAGGAGCAGGACGCCGCCCGGCGGCGGTTCGACGTCGCCGACGCCGCACCTCTTCTGCTCGATGCCCAGGGCGTGGTGACGAGCTGGACGCGGGGGGCACAGCATCTGCTGGGGTACACGGCCGCCGAGGTGGTGGGTACCAAGGCGACCGGCCTGCTGTCCGCCGACGACGCCGCGCGGGCGCCCGGGCTGGCCGAGCGGTGCCGTCGGGACGGAGGCTGGGCAGGGCTGCTGACCGCCCGGCGCAAGGACGGGCAGCCGGTCCGGGTGATGGTGCGGATCACCCCGGCGACGGAACCCGGCGGCGCCGCGCACTGGCTGGTTCTCGTCTCCGACGCGGCCGGGGCACGCGGCTGGGACATGGGCCGCGCGGTGCTGGAGCAGATGGTGGCCGGCTCCCCCATCGGCATAGCGATCGTGGACACCGATCTGCGCTGTGTATGGGCGAACGCGGCGCTGGAGCGGTACGGCGGAGGCTCCCCGCGCGAGCGGCTGGGGCAGCGGCTCGGCGAGATCCAGCCGGGCATCGACACCGCGGGCATCGAGGAACAGATGCGGCACGTGCTGCGGACCGGACAGCCGGTGGTGGGGTACGAGCACGTGGGACAGGTACGGTCCGCACCGCACCAGGAGACGGCGCACATGATGTCGTTCACCCGTCTCGAGGACGACCTGGGCCGGCCGATGGGCGTGTACTACACGGTCGTCGACATCACCGACCGGCACCGCGCCCGGCAGCGGCTGGCCCTGCTGGACCGGGCCGGCGAGCAGATCGGCCGCACCCTGGACATCGTGCGGACCGCGCAGGAACTGGCCGACGTCGCCGTGCAGGGCTTCGCCGACTTCGTCAGCGTGGACCTGCTGGACTCCGTGTTGCGCGGCGCGGAGCCCGAGTCGCCGGACGCCACGGACCAGGTGGTGCCGCTGCGGCGGACCGGGCACCGGTCGGTGAACCCCGGGGTCCCGGAGGCCGTGGTGGAGATCGGCGGGGTCGCCACCTATCTCGCCGGGTCGCCACCGATCCGCAGTCTGACCTCGGGCCGGTCCTGGCGGGCGGAACGCCTCGACCCGCTGGGCAAGGCGTGGGCGACGGACGTTCCGGGCGGCCGGGGAGCGACCTTCCGGGAGCTCGGCCTGCACAGCGCGATGATCGTGCCCGTCCGCGCCCGTGGCGTCACCATGGGCATCACCACCTTCTACCGGCGTCGCCGTCAGGAGCCCTTCGACGCCGACGACCTGAGTCTCGCCGAGGACCTGGTGTCACGGGCGGCGGTCTGCGTGGACAACGCCCGCCGCTACACCCGCGAGCGGGAGGCGGCCCTGGTCCTGCAGCGCAGTCTGCTGCCGCGCCGGCTGCCCTGGCAGGACGCGGTGGAGGTGGCCGCCTGCTACCGGCCGGCCGACGAGCTGACCGGCCTCGGCGGTGACTGGTACGACCTCATCCCGTTGTCCGGTGCCCGCGTGGCACTGGTCGTGGGCGAAGTGCCGGGGCACGGCATCGACGCCGTGGCGGCGATGGGGCGGCTGCGCACCGCTGTGCACACCCTCGCGGCACTGGACCTGTCGCCCGAGGAGGTGCTCGCGCACCTCGACGACCTGGTGGGGCGGATGGCCCGGGAGGAGGGCGTGCCGCCCGAGGACTCGCCGGCCGCCGGCATCCAGGCGGTGGGGGCCGGATGCGTGTACGTCGTCTACGACCCGGTCGACGGGCGATGCACGATGGCCACCGCGGGCCATCCCGCGCCCGCCGTCGTCCTGCCCGACGGCGCCGTCAGCCTCGTCGACCTGCCGCAGGGTCCGCAGCTCGGCACGGGCGGGCCTCCCTTCGAGGCGGTCGAGCTGGTGTTGGCCGAGGGCAGCACGCTCGCCCTGTACACGGACGGGCTGCTGGCCCACGGGGACGGCGACGGTTCTGTCGCCGCGGACCGCGACCGGCTGCGCGTCGCCCTCGAACAGCCCGCCGCCACGCTCGACCTGTGCTGCCGGGCCGTGGTCGACGCGCTGGTTCCCAGCCGGCCGCACGACGACGCGGCCCTGCTGATGGCCCGCACCAGGCTGCTCGGCGGCGGCCAGGTCGCGGACTGGGACCTGGCCGCCGACCCGTCCGTGGTCGCGGATGCCCGCAAGGTGACCGCCCGGCAGCTGGCCGAATGGGGGCTGGAGGAACTGGTCTTCCCCACCGAGCTGGTCGTGAGCGAGCTGGTCACCAACGCCATCCGGCACGCGGAGAGCCCGGTCCGGCTCCGGCTGATCAAGGGCCGGACCCTGATGTGCGAGGTCTCCGACGGCAGCGCCACCGCACCGCATCTGCGCCATCCCCGCGCCACCGACGAGGGCGGCCGCGGGCTGCTGCTGGTCTCCCAGTTCTCCAAGCGCTGGGGAACCCGCTTCGTCCCCGGCGGCAAGGTCATCTGGGCCGAACAGTCCCTCACGGAGCCTTCCACCTGACACGAGGCGCGCACAGGACGCGTGCGGGGGGGCGTGCCCCAGGGACGTACACACGCCCCAGGCGCGGCAGCGCTGTCGATGTCCGGCCATGCCTGCCGCACCCCGGGCCCCGGCAACCCGGCAACGGCTCATGCGCTTCGCCGCCCGCGAACACCAGCGCCGCGTCGCGGTGGTCGGCGACACGGGTGCCCTGTTTCCGGGGCCGGGCACCCGCTCGGCAATGAGCTCTTCAGCCGAACTCACCGTCGGGCTCGCTGTCATGAGGCCACCGCCATTGGTTCGGGCTCCGGCGTGGCGTTCAAGCGACCGGATCGGGCGAGCAGCGCGACGCATCCGGCGCAGAGCGCACCCGTTGCGGCGAGCATCCACCAGGTCAGTTCCGGGTGGCCCAGACCGTTGGCGGCATCCCAGACGGCACCTGTGGTGAGGTTGCCCAGGGTGATGCCGAGGCCGGAGACGGTGTTGTAGAGACCGTAGTGCGTGGCGACGAGCCGGCCGTCGGCGAGGGAGACGACGGTGTCCATCTCGAAGGGGTACACCGCGGCCGTGCCCAGCCCGAGCAGGGCCACCGAGACGAGCAGGGGGCCGAGCGTCACGATCCAGTCGAGGAGTCCGGACCCCCCGTCGACCGTCGAACTGGCCGTCACCAGGGGCAGGAAGGCAGCACCCATCAGCGAGATGCCGTAGACCATGGCACGCTGCGGCGACCAGCGGGCCCGGGCCCATGCGGTGATTCTCAGCTGCCCGACCACGGCCACCGCGGCGGAGACCGCGAACAGGGCCGTGGTGACCGCGTCACCGCTGCCGGGCGCCACGCGGTGGGCCTCGAGCGGCAGCGCCAGATAGACCTGGAAGGACAGCACGTACGAGCCGATCATCGCGAAGGAGAACAGGACGAAGGAGCGGTTGCGGACGACGGTCCGCCAGTCGGCCAGGACGCCGCTCGGCTCGACCGAGGGGGTGCCGCTGCGGGTGGGCAGCAGCCGCAGCTGGACGAGGGTCAGGGCGAGGAACAGAAGGGCCGCCACGGAGCAGACCAGGCGGAAGTCCGCGGCCAGCAGGGCGAGACCGACGAGCGGCCCGACGAACATGCCCGCCTGATAGAAGACGTTGAAGGCGGCGAAGGCCGCCACCCGCCGCGCACCCGCCTCTTGTGCCAGGTAGGCGCGGACGGCCGGGTTGAACAGCGCCCCCGCGAACCCGGTCGCCGCGGACGCCGCCGCGAGAGCGGGCAGGCTGTCGACGAATCCGAGGAGTCCGAAGCCCACGGTGCGCAGCACACAGCCCGCCACGATCACGGGTTTGTAGCCGAGCCGATCGGCGAGTGTTCCGCCGACCAGGAACATGCCCTGCTGGGCGAAGTTGCGTACCCCCAGCACCAGGCCGACCGCCCATGCGGCCATGCCCAGGTCGTTCGCCAGGTGTACGGCGAGATAGGGCATGAGCATGTAGAAGGCGGTGTTGATGGTGAACTGCTGGACCATCAGCAGCCGAATGCATCCGTTGAACGAACGGAACTGTGCGGCAAAGGACTTCATCGCACCGTCACCTCCGGCCCGGTGACGTCGGTGCAGCGAGTCCATCGCTCGACCACCCGCTCGTCGGGCCGTGTGATCTCGTCCGGATCGGCGGCCGGCCCGCCGGCCAGCAGGTCGTGGGCGCGGCAGTAGTCGTCGCTGTAGACGGTGTTCCAGTAGCGGTGCACTCCGTCCGGGAAGATCGCGACGATACGCGTCTGCTCCGGCTGTGTACGGGTGAGCCAGTTCGCCACGAGGGCGACGGCGCCCACGCTCCATCCACCGCTGGTGTAGTGGTCGCGGGCCAGCCTCCGGCAGGTCCTCACGGCCTCGCCGGGAGCCACCCAGTGGACCTCGTCGAAGGCCGCGTGGTCGACGTTTCCCGGGTGGATGCTGCTGCCCAGGCCGCGCATGAGGCGCGGGCCCGCCGGCTGACCGAAGACGGTGGAGTGCACCGAGTCGACGCCGACGAGTCTCAGCTCGGGGTTGACGGCGCGCAGGGTGCGCGCGATGCCCGCCGAGTGCCCGCCGGTGCCGACGGCGGCGACCAGGACGTCGATCCGGCCGAGTTGGATGGTGAGTTCCAGGGCGAGTGGGGCGTAGGCGGCGACGTTGTCGGGGTTGTTGTACTGGTCGGGGCACCAGGCCGACGGTGTGCGGGCGAGGAGTTCTGCTACCCGCTGTCGGCGCGCCTCCTGCCAGCCGCCGACTGCGGCCGGCTCGGTGACGACGTCCACGTGGGCGCCCAGGGCGCGCAGCTGGTGCACCATCAGCGGCTCCATGCCGGGGTCGGTGACGAGGGTGACCGGATGGCCGTACGTGATGCCGGCCAGGGCGAGACCGAGGCCGAGGGTGCCGCTGGTGGACTCGATGACGGGTGCGCCTGGTGCCAGTTCGCCGCGCTTACGGGCGGCGGCGACCATGTACAGGCCCGGGCGGTCCTTGAGGCCGCCCGGATTGGCGCCCTCCAGCTTGGCCCAGAAACCGCGCCCGGGCGGATTGAAGGGCTCCCCCACCCACAGGACGGGCGTGTTGCCGACCATGCCGGCCGGTGACCGGCGCGGTGCTCCGGCCGGTTCGGGGAGTTCGTGTGCTGCGAGGAAGGAGTTGATGTCACGCGAGGAGATGCTGCGCAGAGCTGTGCTCATGAAGTCGTCCTTCTGCGGCCCGGTGGCTTTCGTGGGCCGCCTTGCCTGTGCCGTATGGGACGTGCGCACGGCCCGGCACGCTGGTTCCCCCCGAGAACAGCGGGGGTGCGCGGCCGGGCGTGGCCCGTCAGGTACGGCTGACGCAGACGAGACGCAGGAGGTCGGCTCCGGCACAGGCCGGCGGACGCTCTGGTCCGGCCCGCCACAACGTGTCGGGCCCCTGCGGGCTCACCAGGTCACGACGCGAGAGGGCGAGCACCAGCAGGGCCAGGATCAGGGCTGCTGTGGCCGCGCGAAGATCGGCGGTCCGGTCGGCCGGGTCGCAGCACGCATGGTTGTGGTCGGGGTGATCATCGGCGTCGTGCTCCGCCGAACGGCCCACAGAATCGGAGGGGAACGCGAGCGCCGGGATGTCCGGCCCATGGGCCTCGCTCGTCATCGACATGGTCGGCGTCGTGGTATGCGAGTGGCCGTCAGCGTGGTGCAGCGCGCAGGAGACGACGTGGGCCACGAGCAGCAGCGTCAGGCCCACGAGAATGACGAGGGCCGGCGTACGCCTCCCAGCGCGGCCAGCCGACCATTCCTGCGGCATGCGACCGATCGTAAGCAATTCATTACCATATTGCAGCTTTGATTCACTTTTGGGTGAATTATTGTATTCCGCGACACGTCGTGGCCACGCTCCTCGACGAAACCTCGCCCAATGAGCCCGCGATCACGTCGGCGTCCGAGAACGCCCGCTACGAAGCACCTCCGCCCTGTCACCACGTGCGAGGCGACCTGCGCGTGGCCGCGGACGCGATCCGGCTGTCGCGCAGGACCCTGGCCACCATCAAGGGCAACCTCTTCTGGGCCTTCGGCTACAACGTCGCAGCCCTCCCGCCGACCGTCTTCGGCATGCTGAAGCCGATGGTCGCGGGCGCGGCGATGGCCCTCTCGTCCGTCTTCGTCGTCACCGACAGCCTGCGCCTTCGGTCCTTCAAGCAGGCACGTCGGCAGCACCGTTGATGCAGGGCGCCCGGTCGAAAGGCCGGGCCCTTCGTTCCGGGATCGATCTCCGCGAGCGGGTCCATCGGCGGTTCGGCCGGACTCAGAGTCCGGGAGGGGCGTCCGTCGCGGCCGGACGGTGGGGCAGGGTGTGCCGTCGCCGGCGGTTGACGGCACGTATGCCGACGCGGCCCAGGACCACATGGCCGCCCATGAAGAGAAGCTTCAGGAGGACGATCGCCAGGATGGCGTTGACGCCCCAACTGGTCCACGACGAGGCAGCCAGTACGTCTCCGCCCACCCCCAGGTGCAGGGCGACGACCACGACGCCGACCGCGCCCAGTCCTATCGCCCTGCCGATCCCTCGGCGCTTGACGACTCCCGCGGCAGGCACGGCAGTGGTACCGACAGTCTCGGCGGGTGCGCCTTCCGGCGCCTGGAGCGGCCTCCAGGTCACCGTCAACTGGGCGCGGCGGCCGATCTTTTCGATGCGTCCGGCGATGCCGTTCTGGAGTCGCTGCATGGTATCGGCGTCATCGGCTTCGATGCGTAGCGTGAGCGCGTCCGGAGCGGCCCGCAGCGTGCACAGGCCCTGGGCGAAGCGGATGGTCCCGCGGGTGTCGGAGTAGTCGACGTGCTGCACCTCGGGCGGCGTCTGACCGCCGCCGTGAGCGATGGGCGGCCGGTGACGCATCCCGCTCATCCGGCTGAGATGACGGCAGAGTTGTACGAGGTAGCGACTCGCCCGATCGGTCGGGACGAGGGCTTCGGCGGTCGGCATGGGATTCCTTTCTGGACCGCGGGGCACGGCGCTCGACACGGGCGCCAACGAACTCTTCCGCCGGCGCAGGGGGCCGGCCCGGGGAGAGGTTCAGATCCTGGTGGCGGCTACGAGCCAGGCCCGGATGCCGTCCCGGTCGGTGGTGATGTCGATCGTGGCGGGTTCGACGGAGTCGATCCGCCACCCGTCGGCGAACCCAGCGCCGATCTCCCCGCGGGTCACTCGCCGTGGCCCCTGGTCGCCCGGCTGCCGGTCGCTGAAGCACAGCATGAAGTAGCGGCCTCCCCGCCCACCACGGAGCGGAGGCTGCTGACGAAGGCGGATCGGTCGGTGTCGTCGAAGATGTGGAACAGTCCGCAGTCCAGCACCGTGTCGAAGTACTCCCCGAGACCGGCGAGGCGGCGTGCGTCGTGGAGCAGGAAACGCGCGGTGAGGCCGCGCTCGCCCGCCTTCTCCTCGGCCGCGTCGATCGCCCGGGACGCGAGGTCCACACCGGTGGCCTCGAGGCCGAGACCGGCGGCCATCAGAACGTGCTCGCCAGTGCCGCAGCCCACGTCCAACACCCGGCCCTGGACGGCGCCTGCTTCGGCGAGAGCCAGGACGGCCGGCTGCGGACGGCCGATGTCCCACGGCGGCCTGCCTGCGTACAGGCCATCGGGCCTGCGCCAAGGATTCCCGGCGCCGGGGTGATGGTAAGGGGGCGTGTCGGACATGAGGGGGCCTCCTGGCAGGTTGATCGCCCGGCTCTGCGGCTCGAGCTTCACCACCGAGCTTTATCGATACAGTCTGTCTCTGTCAATCCATAGTGTCGCGCTCTTGGCATCGCGTATCCTGACGGGGTGCCGAAGCTGTGGAACGAGACGATCGAAGAGCACCGCCGTACGGTGCGTGAGGCGATCCTGGACACCACCTGGGAGCTGGTGTCGGAGCGCGGGCTGCTGTCGGTGACGATGTCGCAGATCGCGGAGAAGACCGGCATCGGGCGGGCGACGCTCTACAAGTACTTTCCGGACGTCGAGGCGATCCTGGTCGCCCACCACGACCGGCACGTCACCGACCACCTGCGCCAGCTCACCGACCTCCGCGATCGGCCGGGCGGCGCGGGCGAGCGGCTGGCAGCGGTGCTGGAGCAGTACGCGTTCATGTGCCACCACCGCGGGCGCCACGGCAACCAGGAGCTCGCGGCCCTCGTGCACCGCCCCGAGCACATCGCCCCCGCGCAACGGCACCTCGTCGAGCTGTTCCGAGACCTGCTGGCCGAGGCCGCCCAGGCCGGCGAACTCCGCGACGACATCGCCCCGGAGGAACTGGCGAGCTACTGCCTGCACGCCCTCACCGCCGCAGGTGGCCTGCCCTCCGAGGCAGCCGTCCGCCGACTCGTCGCTGTCACCCTGGCAGGGTTGCGCCCCGAGGGCTGAATCAAGGCGCCGGCAAGCACTCGGCGTAAACCTCGACGGGCGCCGGTGCAGTCGATGAGAGAGTCGCAACGGTGCATTCCGGCAAGGGACTTGGCGGATTGTGCCGGTCGATCACTGCTGCTGACTCGCTAGTCCGCCGAGTAACTACCCGGACCGTACGACGATGACGTCGGCCTGCTCGCAGGCGCTCAGACAGTTCACCACCTGCACCTGGGCGACGGACGCCAAGTCGGGCTTCATGGCGGCAAGCCGGCCCGCGAGGCCCTCGCGTGGCCGTAGCGGGCCGGCAGCGGCTCCGTGCGGTCCGCGCCCGCGCGAAGGTGCCGATTGCCGACCCGGTCGGGAGCGGCACGGCCTGTGCTCCGTCCCGCCAGTGCGGGATGCCTTCGCCGAAGCCGCCTGCTTCCGGTACCGCCGGATGCCACGGTCTGGGCCTGGGACATCCGGCCGGTATGGAAAGGTCACGTCCGCTCAAGGAGCGGGCGAGAAGTCGGCGCCCGACGTAGTGAAATCCGACAAGATGGGCTTCGATCTGCCAGGGGTGTCGTCGTTGGGTGTGCCGGCAGTCACGCACCGAGTGTGGGTGGGTTCGCCTGTCGGCTTCTTGGTCGGGGTGTGGTTCTGCAAGGTCGAGGTCTTGGAGTCGGTGGTGGTCCGATGGTCGAAGTACTGAGCCCTGCTTGCGGCGGTCCTGCGGTGGGTGCCTCACCTGACGGAACATCCGGCATCTCGGCAGAGGGTCAGCATGACACCGACCGAACGTGGCTACGGATGACGACGGGTGCACATCGGTCTGCGCCCGCCATCGATGAGTTGAGCTGGGGAAACGCCGGTTCCAAGGGGACCCGGTACGTGAGGAGTGAGCCGTGTTCTACTACCTGCTCAAGTACGTGCTGCTGGGCCCCTTGCTGAGACTGGCCTTCCGACCCCGGATCGAGGGCCTGGAGAACGTGCCGGCCACCGGCCCCGCGATCGTCGCCGGGAACCACCTCTCCTTCTCCGACCACTTCCTGATGCCGGCGATGCTGGGGCGCCGGATCACCTTCCTCGCCAAGGCGGAGTACTTCACCGGCCCGGGCCTCAAGGGCCGGCTGACCGCGTTCTTCTTCCGCAGCGCCGGGCAGATCCCGGTGGACCGCTCGGGCAAGGAGGCCGGTCGGGCGGCCATCCGGGAGGGCCTCAAGGTGCTGGCCAGGGGTGAGCTGCTCGGGATCTACCCGGAAGGCACCCGTTCGCACGACGGCCGGCTCTACAAGGGCAAGGTCGGTGTGGCCGTGATGGCGCTGCGGGCCGGCGTGCCGGTGGTGCCGTGCGCGATGATCGGCACCTTCGAGGCCCAGCCGCCCGGCAAGGTCGTCCCGAACATCCACCCCGTCACCATCCGCTTCGGCAAGCCGCTCGACTTCTCGCGCTATGCCGGGATGGAGGGGGAGAAGGCGATCCTGCGGGCCGTCACCGACGAGATCATGTACTCCATCCTGGCCCTGTCCGAGCAGGAGTACGTCGACGAGTACGCGGCCGTCGTCAAGGAGCGGCAGGCGGCGGAGAAGGGCGCCAGGGAGCGCCGGTTCCCCAGGGCGCCGCTCAGCTGAACACCCCGGCCGAACGGTACACGGTCCGCGGAAGGAGGGGCGGCCGAGCTGTGCGGCCGCCCCTCGTCACCGCGGGAACACGGTTACGGTTTGGGCGTGGCGTGCGGGCCGCAGGTCACGTCCGCACCGTCCAGCTCGCCGTCGATCAGGTAGGCGTCGACACGCTGGTTGATGCACGGGTTGACCAGGCCCGTCACACCGTGGGAGCCCGCGTCCTTCTCGGTGATCAGACGGGAGCCCTGGAACCGCCTGTGCAGTTCGACGGCGCCCTCGTACGGGGTGGCGGCGTCCCGGGTGGACTGCACGATCAGCACCTGCGGCAGGCCCTTGCCGGTCCTGACCTCGACCGGGTTCTGCTGCTTGACCGGCCAGGTGGCGCACGGCAGGTTCATCCAGGCGTTCGCCCAGGTCATGAACGGGTAGTCCTTGTTGAGCCGGGTGTTGTCCCGGTCCCATGTCCTCCAGCTGGTGGGCCACTTGGCGTCGGTGCACTCGACGGCCGTGTAGACGGCGTTGCCGTTCTCGGCGGAGATGTTGCCCGCCGTGTCGGACATGTCGGGGGCGGCGGCGGCGACCAGCGCCTGGGTGTCACCGGCGACGTACTTGCTGAACGCCGTGGCGACCGGCACCCACGAGGAGTCGTAGTACGGCGCGCTCTGGAAGAAGGAGATCAGCTCGGCCGGGCCGACGACCCCGCCGATGGGGTTCTGCTTGGCGGTGGCGCGCAGCTGAAGCCACTTGGCCTGGACGGCGTCGCGGGTGGTGCCGAGATGGAAGGCGGCGTCGTTCTTGGCGACCCAGTCCTCCCAGTCCTTCCAGCGGCCCTCGAACGCGATGTCCTGGTTCAGGTTGGCCTGGTACCAGATGTTCTCGCGGGCGGGGTTGACCACGCTGTCGACGATCATGCGACGCAGGTGGCCCGGGAACAGGGTGCCGTAGACGGCACCGAGGTAGGTGCCGTAGGAGACACCCAGGTAGTTGAGCTTCCTCTCGCCCAGGGCGGCGCGGATGACGTCCAGGTCGCGGGCGGTGTTCGGCGTGGTCATCTGCTGGAGCATCGCCCGGCCGGTGCGCTCCAGGCAGCCGTCCGCGTACTCGTGGGCCAGCTTGCGCTGGGCGAGCTTGTCCGCCTCGCTGTCCGGCACCGGGTCCGTCTTCGGCGCCTTCACGAACTCCTGCGGATCCTCGCAGGAGATGGGGGCGGAGTGCCCGACGCCGCGTGGGTCGAAGCCCACGAAGTCGTAGGACTTGGCGACGTTCGCCCAGACGGGGTTCTTGTTGGTGACACGGGTCGGGAAGCGCAGCCCGGACCCGCCGGGGCCTCCGGGGTTGTAGACGAGCGCGCCCTGACGCTCCTCCTTGGTCCCCGTGTTGCCGATGCGGTCGACGGCGAGCTTGATCTGCTTGCCGTACGGATGGGCGTAGTCGACGGGCACGCTGACCCAGCCGCACTGGATGGGCTTGGCCAGCCCCCAGTCGGCAGGGCAGTCCTGCCAGTCGATGCCGGCCTTGGCGGCACGGGCGACGGCTGTCTCGGCACCCTTGGCCTCCCGGTCCGGCGCGGGCCGGCCGGCGGCGCTGGCCGCGGGCGCCGAGACGGCACCGGCGACCAGGGCGCCCGTGACGAGTGCTCCGGCCGAACCGAGCGCCATCAGACGGCTCTTCGGTCTGTTCTGCCTCAAGTGGGCCCCTCCCCCTACATCAGGATCGCTGCGAGTGGTCAGTTGGGGATCCTCTCGGCTGTGAGCCGCCTGAGAACAGGGGGCACCTTCCATCTTTACCAATCCGATAAACGAATGGTCATGTTCGGCCCATGAGTCTTGCCAGGGAGGCGTCCAGGACTCGCCGCAACCGCAGGGCGTCCGGTGCCACGGCGCTGACCAGGACCGCAGGACCGGCCAGCGGCATCAGGGCGGCGCACTCGTCCAGCGCCTGGGGACCGGGCGGATGCCGACCGAACTCCGTTCGCGCGACGATGAGTTGGCCCATGGCACGATGTCCCGACAGCACCGCGGGACCGTCCCAGCCCCCCGGCGCCCCGGGCCCACAGGCCAGTTCCTGGTCCAGCACCGTCCGCCCCGCGATCCGCAGGGTGAGCCGGCTGCCGAGCCGCCCGGACTCCTCCCCCACCCGCCCGAGCACCTGTTCCTCCCGCAGTACGAGCCGGGCACCGGCCGCGAGTTCGGCCCGCGTGGTGACGTGCAGGGCACTGCCCCGGACTGAGATCAACTGCTGCGGCAGCCAGTGCAGTTCGGCGCCGTCGGCTACGTCGAGCCGTACGTCGTAGCGGGCCTCGCTCTTGGTCTGGCCCGGCAGGGCGATGGTGGCGGCGGCCGAGCCGACGTGCAGCTTGGCGCCCTCCGCCACACTCGCCGTGAGCGAGAGACGGTCGCCGCCGAGCGGGCCGCTCATCGCGCCGACGACCATGACCCTCGCCTCGGCGCCACCGGACCGGACCCGGCGCAGCGCCAGCGGGCCGTCGCTCTCCAGGACGGGCAGCGCGGTGCCGCCCCGGCCGTCGGCGCGGGCGACGATCCGGGCGTCCGCCCGCAAACCGGTGGCTGTCATGCCGTCCACGCGGCGAGCCGCCCGCGCACCCAGCCGGCCACGTCGGCGATCCCGGTCTCGAGTCGCAACGACTGGAAGACGACCGGGAGTTCGCCCCGCTGGGTCCTGGCGTCGGCGGCCATCCGTGCGAGGTCGGAGCCGACGTACGGGGCGAGGTCGGTCTTGTTGACGACGAGCAGGTCGGCGGTGGTGACGCCGGGGCCGCCCTTGCGCGGGATGTCGTCGCCGCCGGCCACGTCGATCACGAAGATCTGCGCGTCCACGAGCCCCTTGGAGAAGGTCGCGGTGAGGTTGTCGCCACCGGACTCGACGAGGATCAGGTCCAGCGGGCCGACCGCGTCCTCCAGGTCCTCCACGGCCTCGAGGTTGGCCGAGATGTCGTCGCGGATCGCGGTGTGCGGGCAGGCGCCCGTCTCCACGGCCGTGATCCGCTCGGGTGGCAGCACGGCCTCCCGGAGGAGGAACTCGGCGTCCTCACGCGTGTAGATGTCGTTGGTGACGACCGCGAGCGACAACTCGTCGCGCAGCGCACGGCAGAGCGCGGCGACGGTGGCGGTCTTGCCGGACCCGACGGGCCCGCCGAGCCCGATGCGCAGCGGCCGGCGCGATCCGTCGGGCCGGTGGGCGTCCGCGCCGAGGGCGGCGGGGCCGGTGTGGGTGTGGTCGAGGTGCATGACGGCGGCTCCATTTCAGCCAAGTTGGCGTCGATCGTCCCGTCCGGGGCTACCCCTCCGGGGAGTTGGAGGACGAGGCCGTTCGGACCGGTCGGGGGTTCAGGGGGGAGAGTCCCTGGCGGGGTCGAAGGGGCAGAGCCCCCGGGGACGGGACGGGCAGGGGCGGCGGGGGCGACAACCTCTCAGGACGCGAACAGCCGTATCGGCCAGCCCGCGTGCCACTCCGCGCACACCTCCGACAGAGGCCCGGACACCGCCGGCAGCGCCTCGACGCCCTCGTCGCGCACTCTTCGCGCCGCCTCCACCGCCCGGTCCACGACACGGTCCAGCTCGGGCGCCAGCCGCGCCAGAACCCCCGTCGCGTCGAACGGGTCGAGGCTCAGCAGTCGTACCGTGGCCGTCGCCGGCCCGCTCACGCTCTCGTACGCCGCGCAGTACGCCGCGTCCTCGGGGCCGAGACCGGCGGCCCGCGCCACGCACCCGAGCACCACCGGCTGATGCGCCCCCTTCGGGAACCTTAGTGCCAGGGCGTCGAGTTCGTCGCACGGCCAGCTCGCCCGAGCGGCCCGCGACAGCTGTCGGCCGAGGCGCCGCGCGGCGGCACGCAGGGCGGGTGACGCCGTACGCGCGTCCGCCGCCGCGTCCAACTCCCCCGGATCCGCGCCGAGTACGGCAGCGGCGGCCAGCGCGGCCGCCACGACTCCTGCTGTGTGCAGACGACCCCGGCAGAAGTCCTCGAGACTCGCGGCGGAGGTGATCCGGCCCGCCTTGACGGCGGCCTCCGCCCCGCCGGAGTGCGCGTGCCCTCCGGCGGGAAAGCGGCCGTCGGCCAGGACGAGCAGCGCTGCCCGTGACATCACGATCCCATCAGAACAGGAAGTAGCGCTGGGCCATGGGCAGTTCGACGGCCGGGACGGCCTCGACGAGTTCCCCGTCGATGTGCACGGCGAAGCTGTCGGGGTCGATCCGGACATCGGGCCGGGCGTCGTTCTCGCGCATGTCGGCCTTGGCCACCGCGCGCGTGGACGTAATCGCCGCGAAACGCTTGCCGAGCCCAAGCCGCTCCGGCAGCCCGTCCTCGATCGCCAGGGGCGCCACGAAGTTGACCGAGTTGGCGGCCGGGGCACGGCCGATCGCGCCGTACATCGGGCGGGGCAGGACCGGCTGCGGGGTGGGAATGGAGGCGTTGGCGTCGCCCATCTGCGCGTAGGCGATCTGCCCGCCCTTGATGACGAGGAGCGGCTTGACGCCGAAGAACGCCGGCTCCCACAGCACGAGGTCGGCGAGCTTACCGGTCTCGACCGAGCCGATCTCTGGGGCGAGACCCTGGGCGAGCGCCGGGTTGATCGTGTATTTGGCGACATAGCGACGCACCCGGTGGTTGTCCGCGCGTCCGTCACCGGCCAGCGCCCCGCGCCTGCGCTTCATCACATGGGCCGTCTGCCAGGTACGCAGGATCACCTCGCCGACGCGCCCCATGGCCTGGGAGTCGGAGGAGATGATCGAGATGGCGCCGAGGTCGTGGAGGACGTCCTCCGCGCCGATGGTGGACGGCCGGATCCGGGACTCGGCGAAGGCCAGGTCCTCGGGGACCGCCGGGTTGAGGTGGTGGCACACCATCAGCATGTCGAGGTGTTCCTCGACGGTGTTGACGGTGAAGGGCCTGGTCGGGTTGGTGGAGCTGGGCAGCACGTTCGGCTGCGAGACCACGGTCATGATGTCCGGCGCGTGCCCGCCGCCGGCTCCCTCGGTGTGGTACGAGTGGATGCCCCGGCCCGCGATCGCGGCGAGGGTGTCGCCCACGAACCCGGCCTCGTTGAGGGTGTCGGTGTGGATGGCGACCTGGATGCCGGTCCGGTCGGCGACGGTCAGCGCGGCATCGATGACGGCCGGGGTGGATCCCCAGTCCTCGTGCAGCTTCAGGCCGGCCGCGCCGCCGCGGATCTGGGACAGCATCGCCTCGTGGCTGACGGTGTTGCCCTTGCCGAGGAAGCCGACGTTGACCGGGTAGGACTCCATCGCCTCGAACATCCGGGCGAGATGCCAGGGGCCGGGCGTGACGGTGGTGGCCTTGGAGCCCTCGGCCGGGCCGGTGCCGCCGCCGACCAGGGTGGTGATGCCGGAGGCCAGCGCCTCGTCGGCGACCCGGGGGCAGATGAAGTGCACGTGCGCGTCGATGGCGCCGGCGGTGAGGATCCGCCCGTTGCCCGCGATGATCTCGGTCTCGGGGCCGATGACCAGGTCGGGGTGGATGCCGTCCATGGTGTCCGGGTTGCCGGCCTTGCCGATCGCGGTGATCCGGCCGTCGCGGATGCCGACGTCGGCCTTGACGACGCCCCAGTGGTCGACGACGACGGCACCGGTGATCACGGTGTCGGGGGTGCCGTCGGCGCGGGTGGCGCGGGCCTGACCCATGGACTCGCGGATGACCTTGCCGCCGCCGAAGACCGCCTCGTCCCCGGACGCACCCGGTCCGCCGGAGCGGTCCTCCTCGATCTCGATCAGCAGATCGGTGTCGGCGAGCCGGATGCGGTCACCGGTGGTGGGGCCGAAGAGGTCGGCGTAGGCGCCGCGGGAGATCTCAGGCATCGAGGGCACCTCCGGTCTCCCCGCGCAGCCCCGGCACGATCCGGGCGCCGGCGAGGGGGACGAGTTCGACGTCGACGGGGATGCCGGGCTCGAAGCGCACGGCGGTGCCGGCGGCGACGTTCAGCCGCTTGCCGCGGGCAGCGGCGCGGTCGAACTCGAGGCCGGGGTTGGCCTCGGCGAAGTGGTAGTGGGAGCCGACCTGGACCGGCCGGTCGGCGGCGTTGAGGACGGTGAGGCGGGTGACCTCACGGTCCTCGTTGAACACGACGGGGCCGTCCGCGAACAGGATCTCTCCGGGAATCACCGCGGCCCCCTCAGATGATCGGCTCATGGACGGTGACGAGCTTGGTGCCGTCCGGGAAGGTGGCCTCCACCTGGACGTCGTGGATCATCTCGGGGACGCCGTCCATGACGTCGTCCCGGGTGAGGAGCTCGCGGCCGGAGGACATGAGTTCGGCGACCGTGCGGCCGTCACGCGCACCTTCGAGGATGTGCGACGTGATGAGGGCGACCGCCTCCGGGTGGTTCAGCTTGAGCCCGCGGGCCCTGCGCTTCTCGGCCACGTCGGCCGCCACATGGATCAGCAGCCTCTCTTGCTCGTGCGGGGTCAGTTGCACGTCCCACCTCACAGTCCTTGCTCCGGACCGTGCGGGGTCCGGTTGCCGCAGCCACCGCGACGGGGACAGGTGTAACACACGGACGATTCCCCGGATCGCCGTCAATCCGGGCAGACAAACCCCTGGTGGCGTGGATCGGCAGGCTAGTTCGCCGGAGTTTCGGCGACGTTAACCGGACCTTGATGCTCTCATGACCACGCGATGGGATCGCCGATACCCGCGCGCGTCAGGACACGCCGGGGCCCCGGTGCTCGGCGGCGATCCCGAACCGCTGCCGTTTGCGCGCGGCGGAACCGGCCTCGCGGACCCGCGAGACCGACCTGACGACCTGCTGCTCCCCGGCCTGCTCCTCGATGGCGTCCAGCCGCTCCAGATCGGCGGCCGAGACCAGTGCGACCAGCGGCTTGCCGTGCCGCGTGACCACGACGCGCTCACCGCCGTACACCACGCGATTGATCAGGTCGGCGAGCTCAGCCCTGGCTTGTGTCACCGGAATCTCGTAGGCCATACCCCCATCGTACGTGAGGTACGTCCTGTACATTTTTGACAGAAGCAGCCCGTCGGAGGCCGCGATGAGAAGGGGTCCCTCCATGTCCCGAGCGTTCGCCCGTCATGTCCTGCCCGAGTTCACCGAGCGCGCCGGCGGCACCGTCCGCACGCTCGACCCCTACGGCAGGCTGTTCGAGGACCGGATCGTGTTCCTCGGCACCCCGCTGGACGACACGGCCGCGAACGACGTGATGGCGCAGCTGATGTACCTCGAACACACGGCCCCGGAGCGGGACATCACGCTGTACGTCAACTCGCCCGGCGGTACGTTCAGCGCGCTGACATCGGTGTACGACACCATGCGCTACGTCAGTTGCGACGTGGCGACCTACTGCCTGGGCCAGGCCTCCTCCCAGGCCGCGCTGCTGCTCGCGGCCGGAGCGCCGGGCAAGCGGTTCACCCTGCCCGGCGCGCGCATGGTGCTCTCGCAGCCCCAGCTCGCCGAGCCGGTGCAGGGCCAGCCGAGCGACCTGCTCATCCAGGCCGAGGAACTGGCCCGGATCCGCGCGCTGACGGAGGAGATGCTGGTACGGCACACCGGGCGCAGGGCCGAGCAGGTCCACCGCGACCTGGAGCGGGACCTCGTCCTGGACGCCCCCGCGGCGGTGGCCTACGGCCTGGTGGACGCCATCGTGCCCACCCGGCGGAGCACCCCGGGTGCAGCGGACGCGAGGTGAGCCGCCGATGCTTCCGGACCTGCCGCCGTTGCCCGCACTCACGCGCGCCGAGGGCGACCTGATCGACCGTTACCTGGAGGCCGCCGACCTGCTGGGCCGGGTCAATCCCGCGCACGGTGGCGACACCTATCGCGGACTGCGTGCGGCCCAGGCCCTGGTGCGCAAGGCGGCAGAGCTGCGTGACGCCCTCGCGCTGATGCACCGGCGGGGCGAGACGGAGCTGTACGGGGACACGCTGGCACGGGCTTTGCGGGTGCTGGACGGTGAACGCCGGACCGCGCGCGTCGCGCTCCCGCCGGACGGCGGCGGCTGATCCGGACGCCCGACCCGGCCGGACGGGACCCGGGTGTCGACGGGTGCCGCCCGGACGGGAGTTGAAACGGCCCGAACGACGTACCGCCGACCGGTGTATATCCGCCTCGTTCTCCGGGCCTCCCGACTTGCGCTCCACGCCGGTCCGAAGTTCGCGGGAAAGCGCATCGTCCCAGGTCCGGGGCTACGTCCGCGATCTGACGTGGTGTCCGACATCGCCCGGTCCACCCGAACGGGCGAGTGGTGAGCAACGCCACAAATTCCCGGATGCATTGGGATTTTCGGACCGGTGTGGGCGAAGATCCCGTCCGACGACAAGCCCCCGCCACCGCGGCGGGGCGGTCCGGGCGGACGCCGAGTCCTGCCGCCGCCCGGATGACCGGTCGACAGGAGTGGATCGGCAGGAGTGGAGGACCCAGGCAAGACGGGTCGCCGGAACGGATGTTCGTCTGCGCGTCACAGAACCCTCTGTGCGCCGCAGCCGGGCGGAGGTTACGAGCAGCCCTTGGGGTGAAGCCGCGGCAACGCGGCCGGGCAACTTCGCCAGCCCGAATCCGACAGGTCATCCTTCACAGGCGGCTGACGAAGGGTTGCGCATGACTGCGCTCAATCGTGTCCCGTCGCTCATGGCCCGGGCCGGCACGGCCTCGGCCCTCACCCTCGCCGCCGTCGGCGGCTCGATCGCGGTCCCCGGCCTCGCCACGGATGCCTCGGCAGCGACCCTCGCGACGAAGGCATTGCAGGTCGCGGCCTCCAAGAAGGGGGCGCCGTACCAGTACGGGGCCACCGGGCCGCGCAGGTTCGACTGCTCGGGGCTGACGCTCTACTCGTTCAAGAAGGCGGGCAAGAGCCTGCCGCGTACCGCAGCCGCGCAGTACAACAAGACGCACCACATCTCCGCCGGCAGCCGCAGGGCCGGTGACCTGGTGTTCTTCCACTCGGGCTCGTACGTCTACCACGTCGGCATCTACGCCGGGCACGGGAAGATCTGGCACGCGCCGAGGACCGGGGACGTGGTGAGGCTCCAGAAGATCTGGACCAGGAGCGTCTGGTACGGCCGGGTCAGCTGACCCCTGTCAGGTCCGGAGCGGCTCCAGCAGCAGGGCCGCTCCGCGCACCGTCGGCGCCACCCCGGTGCCCGCCTGGAGCCCACGGGCGGCCCGGGGCCGGCGGCGCGCGCAGCCGACCCGGTGTGCGCGCACGGCGACGGAGCACGCAGGCGCCACACCGGCCCTCCCCCAGAACAACACCTCCCGTCCGGCCCGGCCCGAAGGCTGCCGTTGCCGTGTCGGCCGGCTAGGGCGTGTTTCGAAAGTCCCGTCTGGTCCGCGACGCCTGGCACGGCACCTCGCCGCGTTGTCGGGATCGTCCACGTACGCCCGGTACGAGGACGACCCTCCGCCTTGCGATGCACCGCACCAGACGCCGCGGACCCCGCCCTCCGGGCGGACGACGCCACTTTCCAAACACGCCCTAGTGGGACCGTTCCGCCGGGACGATCCAGGGGAGTTCGATGGAGACCGTCTTGCCGCCCTCACGGGTGGGGCGGACACGGAGCCTGCCGCCGCACTCCGCGGTGAGCCAGCGGATGATGACCATGCCGCGCCCGTTGTCCTGCTGGACGGCGGCGGGCAGTCTCTTCGGGAAGCGCGGGTGACTGTCCGTCACGCCGATGCGGAGGTGTTCGTCGCAGTCCAGGGCGATGTCGACCGTGAAGGTGGGTGATTGACCGAAGGTGTGCTGTACGGCGTTCGTGGCGAGTTCGGAGACGATGAGTCGCACTGTGTCGGCCACCTCGGTGTCCGACGGCAGGCCCCACTCCGCGAGCGTGCCCACGACATACGTGCGGGCCGCGGAGACCGAGGCGGGATCGCTCGGCAGAGTGACGGATGCTTCCAGATGGTCTGCCATGGCGACGTCGTCCCTTTCCCACGGGCCCGCAGTCCGACACGGCGCGGATGGTTCGAGTACGGTCCCGGACTGGTGCTTGCTCGTCAGCCTGCCACCACCGGGCCGGTCACGGGGAGCGATCCACCAAGATATGCATATATCTGTCGCTCGAAGCGGTGAACTCTCCTACGCGAGACCGTATCCGGGCGGTCCGGAAGGAGTAAGGAGGAGCCCATGCAGAACGGGCCGGCAGTGCGCCGCCGCAAACTGGGTGCCGAACTGCGCACGCTGCGTACCGGTGCCGGGCTCACGAGCGGTGAGGCGGCTCGGCTGGTCGGCTGGCACCAGTCGAAGGTCAGTCGTATCGAGACCGGTGCCAGCGGCGTGAAACCAGCGGATGTGCGGTTACTCCTCGACGCCTACGAGGTGTACGACGGACAACTGCGCGAGCTTCTGCTGATGCTGGCGGGCTCCGACGACACCGGCGGCCGGCACCGCTGGTGGCACGCCTACCGCGGGGTGCTGCCGCCCACGTACCGGGACTTCATCAGCCTGGAGTCGCAGGCGAGCGCGATGCGCACCCTGGAGACCACGGTCGTGCCCGGCCTGCTGCAGACCCCCGAGTACGCCCGCGCGGTGACCCGGGCGGCCGTGAAGAACCTGGACGAGGAGGGCCTGGACGCGCTGGTGGAGGTGCGGCTGGCCCGGCAGGACGTGCTGCGCGCCGACCCCCCGCTGGTGCTGAGCGCGGTGCTGGACGAGGCGGTGCTGCGGCGCGAGGTCGGCGGCCCCGAGGTGATGGCCCGGCAGCTGGAGCGGCTGACGGAGGCGGCCCGGCTTCCCCAAGTCCGTCTCCAGGTACTGCCGTTCGACGCCGGGGCGCATGTCGGCCTCACCGGGCCTTTCGTTATTTTCTCATTTCCGAGCACTTCCGATCTGGACGTGGTTGTTCTTGACCAGTTGACGAGTAGCCTCTACCTGGAGCGGAAAGAAGACCTCATGGCCTACTCGGAGGCCTTCGACACCCTTCGGATGCACGCCCTTTCACCCGAGGACACGTTGGATTACATCGCCGGGATAGGTGACGGCGCGTAAGGAGGCACCATGTCAGCCCTGCCTCGGAACGTCCCTGCCAGTACCGACCTGCACGACGTGCGCTGGCTGCGCAGCAGCTACAGCACGGGAGCCAACAACTGCGTGGAGACGGCCCGGCCGCGCTCCGGCCCCGGGGCCGGGCTGCTCGCCGTGCGCGACTCCAAGCGCCCGGCCGGACCCGCGCTGCTCTTCTCCACCGACAGCTGGGCCGGTTTCCTGACCGCCCTCTGAACCGCCCCCGATCGCACACGTGCTCGGAAGCGACCCCAGGACCCCTCACACGCCATCATCCATACGCGAAGCACGGCCGTGTCACGCCGACTCATGGTCGCGTTTCGACGATCACTCGTACAGCGCGTTCGATCTCGGCCCCGGACAGGTCCGCACGGGCGGTCAACCGCAGCCGTGAAATGCCGTCGGGCACGGAAGGAGGACGGAAGCAGCCCACGGCCAGACCGGCGGTCCGGCAGTCGGCCGCCCAGCGCACCGCCTGTTCCGGGGACGCGGCTCGCACGGAGACCACCGCGGCGTCCGGAGGCACCGCTTCCAGACCCGCGGCGGTCAGCCGTGCGTGCAGTTCCGTGGCCACCGCGCCGGCGCGCGCCGCGCGCTCGGGTTCGCGGACGAGCAGCCGCAGCGCAGCGAGCGCGGCGCCGGCCGCCGCGGGTGCCAGCCCCGTGTCGAAGATGAACGTCCGGGCGGCGTTGACGAGGTGCTCGATCACCCGCCGCGGCCCGAGCACCACCCCGCCCTGACTGCCCAGGGACTTGGAGAGAGTGGCCGTGACCACCACGTCCGCGGCGCCGGCCAGCCCGGCCGCGTACGGCGCTCCCCTGCCGCCGTCGCCCAGCACCCCGAGCCCGTGTGCGTCGTCCACGACCAGACCCGCGCCGTGCTCCCGGCACGCCGCGGCCAGCGCGGCCAGTGGCGCCTCGTCCCCGTCGACCGAGAACACGGTGTCCGAGACGACGACGGCCGGCCCCTGGTGGGTGGCGAGCGCCTTGCGCACCGCCTCCGGGTCGGCGTGCCCGACGACCTGCCGCTCGCCCCGGGCCAGCCTGCAGCCGTCGATGAGGGAGGCGTGGTTGCCGGCGTCGGAGACGATCAAGGAGCCGTGCGGGCCGAGCGCGGTGACCGCGGCCAGGTTGGCGGCGTAACCGGAGGAGAAGACCAGGGCCGCCTCGAAGCCGCAGAAGGCGGCCAGCTCGCGTTCCAGCTCGCTGTGCAGTTCGGTGGTGCCGGTGACCAGCCGGGAGCCGGTGGAGCCGCCGCCCCAGGTCCGGGCGGCGGCGGCCGCGGCCTCGGTGATCTCGGGGTGGTGGGCGAGGCCCAGGTAGTCGTTGCTCGCCAGATCCAGCAGCGGCGAGTCGGCGGGGCGCGGGCGCAGGGTGCGCACGAGTCCGGCGCGGCGGCGCGCCTCGGCCTGCTCGTCGATCCAGCCGAACGCCATGGGTCCTCCGGTGCTTTTGTAGGTAGCGGACAGACCTTAGCGGCACGACGGGTCACCCGAGGTGTGGCAATACCCACACGGTGAACCGTCTCCGTTGTGCAAACTCTCCTTGGCCCGGAGCGGTCCGGTAGGACAGGATCGGACCTCATGGACCTGCTGAACACGCTGGTGGACAAGGGGCTTCGGCGCGAGCTGCCGACCCGCGAGGAAGCGCTCGCCGTTCTGGCCACCTCCGACGACGACCTGCTCGATGTGGTGGCCGCGGCCGGCAAGGTGCGCCGGCACTGGTTCGGACGACGGGTGAAACTCAACTATCTGGTGAACCTCAAGTCGGGCCTGTGCCCTGAGGACTGCTCGTACTGTTCCCAGCGGCTCGGCTCGAAGGCCGGCATCCTGAAGTACACCTGGCTCAAGCCCGACGAGGCCTCCGCGGCGGCCGCCGCGGGTCTGGCGGGCGGCGCCAAGCGGGTCTGCCTGGTGGCCAGCGGACGCGGCCCGACCGACCGGGACGTGGACCGCGTCTCGGAGACCATCCGCACCATCAAGGAGCAGAACGAGCACGTCGAGGTGTGCGCCTGCCTCGGCCTGCTCTCCGACGGCCAGGCCGAGCGGCTGCGCGAGGCGGGCGCGGACGCCTACAACCACAATCTCAACACCTCCGAGTCCACGTACGGCGACATCACCACCACCCACACCTACGCCGACCGGGTGGAGACGGTGAACAAGGCGCACGCGGCCGGGCTGTCCGCCTGCTCCGGTCTGATCGCGGGCATGGGTGAGAGCGACGAGGACCTGGTCGACGTGGTCTTCTCGCTGCGCGAACTCGACCCGGACTCGGTCCCGGTGAACTTCCTCATCCCGTTCGAGGGCACCCCGCTGGCCAAGGAGTGGAACCTCACCCCGCAGCGCTGCCTGCGGATCCTCGCCATGGTCCGGTTCGTCTGCCCGGACGTGGAGGTCCGGATCGCGGGCGGCCGCGAGGTCCATCTGCGCACCCTGCAGCCCCTCGCGCTGCACCTGGCCAACTCCATCTTCCTCGGCGACTACCTGACCAGCGAGGGCCAGGCGGGCAAGGCCGACCTGGAGATGATCGCCGACGCCGGCTTCGAGGTGGAGGGCGCCGGCGAGGTGACGCTGCCGGAGCACCGGACCGGGGCGGCGGCCGGCCACGGGTCGGTCTGCGGCTCGCACGAGGGTTGCGGCGCCCACGACGGCTGCGGCTCGCACGAGGGCGCGGACGTCTGCGGGACGGCCGGCGTGTGCGGTACGGCGGTCGCACCGGCCGCGCAGGAGCCGCGCACCGACCTGGTGGCGGTCCGCCGCCGGGGCGCCGGAACGGACCTCGCGCCCAATGCCTGACCGGCCGGCTCCGTCCCGCCTGAGCCTGTCCGACCTGCTGGAGCTGGACCGGCGGCACGTGTGGCATCCGTACGGCCCCATGCCCGGACGTGCCGAACCGCTCGTCGTGGAGTCGGCGAGCGGTGTCCGGCTGCGTCTCGCCGACGGCTCGGGCGACCTCGTGGACGGCATGTCGTCGTGGTGGTCGGCGATCCACGGCTACAACCACCCGGTCCTCAACGAGGCGGCGCGCGACCAGCTCGGGCGGATGAGCCACGTGATGTTCGGCGGACTCACCCACGAGCCCGCCGTCCGCCTCGCGAAGCACCTTGTCGACATGTCGCCGAAAGGACTGGAGCACGTCTTCCTGGCCGACTCCGGTTCGGTGTCGGTCGAGGTCGCGGTGAAGATGTGCCTGCAGTACTGGCGCTCGCTCGGCCGGCCCGGCAAGCAGCGGCTGCTGACCTGGCGGGGCGGCTACCACGGCGACACCTGGAATCCGATGTCCGTGTGCGACCCCGAGGGCGGGATGCACGCCCTGTGGTCGGGCGTGCTGCCGCGCCAGGTCTTCGCCGACGCGCCGCCGGCCGCGTACGAGGAGTCGTACGCGGACCAGCTGCGCGAGCTGATCGCCCGTCACGCGGACGAGGTGGCCGCGGTCGTCGTGGAGCCGGTCGTGCAGGGCGCGGGCGGCATGCGCTTCCACTCCCCCGCCTACCTCCGGGTGCTGCGCGAGGCGTGCGACGCGCACGACGTGCTGCTGGTGTTCGACGAGATCGCCACCGGGTTCGGCCGCACCGGGGCGCTGTTCGCGGCGGAGCACGCGGGCGTCGCTCCTGATGTGATGTGCGTGGGCAAGGCGCTGACCGGCGGCTATCTGACGCTGGCCGCCACGCTGTGCACCGCGCGGGTCGCCGAGGGCATCTCGCGGGGCGAGGTGCCGGTGCTCGCGCACGGCCCGACCTTCATGGGCAACCCGCTCGCGGCGGCCGTGGGCTGCGCCTCCGTCGAGCTGCTGCTGGGCCAGGACTGGCGGGCCGAGGTCAAGCGGATCGAACAGGGTCTGGGCGAGGGTCTCGCGCCGGCCCGTGAGCTGCCCGGCGTACGGGATGTCCGCGTCCTCGGCGCGATCGGCGTCGTCCAGCTCGACCACGAGGTGGACATGGCGGCGGCCACCGCGGCGGCCGTTCGGGCGGGCGTGTGGCTGCGGCCCTTCCGCGACTTGGTCTACACGATGCCGCCGTACATCACGTCGGACGAGGACGTGGCGAGGATCGCGCGCGCGGTGTGCGCCGCGGCGCGGGAGGGATGAGATGACGGTACTGGTGATCACGGGGACGGGCACGGAGGTCGGCAAGACCGTCACCACGGCCGCCGTCGCCGCCGCCGCGCTCGCGGCCGGGCGTTCGGTGGCCGTGCTGAAGGCGGCGCAGACGGGCGTGCGGCCGGACGAGCGCGGGGACGCCGACGAGGTCGCGCGGCTCGCGGGACCGGTCAGGGCCGACGAGCTGGCCCGCTATCCCGAGCCGTTGGCGCCGGGCACGGCCGCACGGCGGGCCGGGAGGGCGCCGGTGCACCCGCGCGAGGTGGCCGACCGCGCCGCCAAGCTGGCCGCCGAGCACGATCTGGTGCTGGTGGAGGGCGCGGGCGGACTGCTGGTCCGCTTCGACGCTGACGGCGGCACCCTGGCCGACGTGGCGGGGCTGCTCGACGCACCGGTTCTGGTGGTGGCCCAAGCCGGCCTGGGCACCCTCAACGCCACGGAGCTGACCGCCCGTGAGCTGCGCCGCCGTGATCTGGAGTTGGCGGGTGTGGTCATCGGCAGCTGGCCCGACTCCCCCGACCTGGCCACGCGCTGCAACGTGACGGACCTGCCCGAGGTCGCCGAAGCCCCGCTGCTCGGCGCGATCCCCTCGGGGGCGGGCGCGCTGCCACCGGCCGACTTCCGCCGGGCGGCACCGGCTTGGCTGGCAGCGCGGCTGGACGGGACCTGGGACGCGGAGGCGTTCCGGGTACGGGTCGCACCGTAGTCGAGGCGCCCCGCCAGGGCCCGCGGCCCCGCCCGCCCTCCGTTCGGCTCGGCCGGCTGGAGGGCGGCTGACTCGGCCCCGACCGGCAGGGGATGCGGCGGCCCCGCACGGGGGACACTTTCCCTAGGCCGTCCCCGGGAGGTTCGCCATGCGGCTGCTGTCCGGTTCCGCCAAAGTGGCGCCGAGTCCCGTCCACCACCCCCTGTTCGCCCGCTGCTACGCTCGGTTCAGCGCGAGCGCCGAGACCCGGATGGGCATGGCCGGCGTGCGGGAGCGACTGCTCGCCGGGCTGTCCGGGCGGGTGATCGAGATCGGCGCGGGCAACGGGCTGAATTTCGCCCGGTATCCGGACACCGTCGCCGAGGTCGTGGCGATCGAACCGGAGCCGCTGCTCAGGAAGTTGGCGCTGGAATCGGCGCTGCGCGCCCAGGTCCCGGTCGACGTGGTGCCGGGCGCGGCGGAGGCGTTGCCGGTCAAGAGCGAGGCCTTCGACGCGGTGGTGCTGTCCCTGGTGCTGTGCAGCGTACGGGACGTGCCCCGGGCGCTGAACGAGGTGCGGCGCGTACTCAGACCGGGCGGTCAGGTGCGGTTCTTCGAGCACGGGCAGGGCGGCGGTACGGCGATGCGGCTGACCCAGCGCGTCCTGGACCGGACACTGTGGCCCGCGCTGACCGGTGGCTGCCATCTGTCCAGGCGTCCGCTGGACGCGCTGCGCGAGGCCGGGTTCGCACTCGGGCCCCAGCGGCAGGTGATGATGCCCGAGGACGGTCCGGTGCTCCCGTCGTCGTACTGCGCGCTCGGCGTCGCCTGCCGCCCGGAAGAGCCGGACGTCCGCTGATCACGGGCCCGGCGCCACCCCGTCCGTCACAGGCTCCAGCGCCGCAGCTCCCGCGCGATGTCGTCCACGCCGGCCGCGCCCTCCTTCACGAGGCGGGCGAGGTCGCGCACCTGCTCGGCGCTGGTGGCCACCTTCTCGCCGCTGGCGACCAGGTAGGCGTACGCGACCGCCGAGGCGAACAGCGCGTTGGAGCGCTCCAGCGCCGGCAGGTGGATCAGCAGCTGGAGCAGCGCGGCGGCGCGGGCGTGCGGGGTGTCGTAGACGGGCACGCCGAATATCTCCGCGCGGTGCCGGGCGACGGCGGCCACGAGCGCGCCCCAGTCGGTGACCTGCGGGTCCCCGGGGGTCTTCTGCTCGGCGAGCATGAGGAGCCAGGCGAGGTCGATGCTGAACTCGTTCAAGGGATCAGCGGCCGTCCCCGGTGCCGGTGCCGCGCGTGTCGGCGAACTCCTCGGCGAAGACGGACTCGTACTGCTTCATGAAGTCGGCGGCGGCCTCGACGAACGTGCGGCCGGCCTCCCCGGTGTCCTGTCGGACCAGCTCTTCGATGTACCGGTTGACGCTGATGCCGCGGGCCAGGGCGCGTTCGCGGGCCGCGCGGGCGGTGCCCTCGTCCACGCGCACGTTCAGCTGGGTCTTCGCCATGCTTCGACGCTAGCGGCGAAGTGCTAGCAAGGCAAGGGCGGATGGCACCGCTGCGCCGGGCCGGCTTGTCCCCTACGCTCGCCCGGGACGGGCGGTTCAGGCGACCGGGAGGCTGTTCTTGTCCACACCTGCTGCGCGGCACGCGCCGGACGACGCCGTCGCGGCCCGGGCCCGCGGGCTGACGAAGGCGTACGGCTCCGGCGAGACGGCCGTCATCGCCCTGGACTCGGTGGACGTGGACGTCGCACGCGGCCGTTTCACCGCGGTGATGGGGCCCTCGGGGTCGGGGAAGTCCACGCTGATGCACTGTCTGGCCGGGCTCGACACGGTGTCGGCCGGCCAGGTGTGGCTGGGCGACACGGAGATCACGGGGCTGAGGGAACGGGAGCTGACCCGGCTCAGGCGGGACCGGATCGGGTTCATGTTCCAGTCGTTCAACCTGATCCCGACCCTGACGGCCGCCGAGAACATCACCCTGCCGATGGACATCGCGGGCCGCAGGCCCGACCCGCGCTGGCTGGACCAGGTGATCGACCGGCTCGGCCTGCGCGACCGCCTCTCGCACCGGCCCGCCCAGCTCTCCGGCGGTCAGCAGCAGCGGGTGGCGTGCGCGCGGGCGCTGGCCTCCCGGCCCGAGCTGATCTTCGCCGACGAGCCGACCGGCAACCTCGACTCGCGGGCCGGTCTGGAGGTGCTGGGCTTTCTGCGCGGCGCGGTGGACGATCTCGGACAGACGGTCGTCATGGTCACCCACGACCCGGGTGCCGCCGCCCATTCGGACCTGGTGCTCTTCCTGGCCGACGGGCGCATCGTGGACGACATGGAACGGCCGACGGCGGACGCCGTACTGGAGCGCATGAAACGGTTCGACGTGGTCCGGGAGCGGCTCGGCGACGGCGACGACAGCACCACCCGAGAGGACTGACCGGGTGCTCAGGGCGACCTTGAGGAGCTTCCTCGCGCACAAGGGGCGGCTGGCGCTGTCCGCGCTGGCCGTGGTCCTTTCCGTGGCCTTCGTCGCGGGCAGCCTGATCTTCTCCGACACCGTCGCCCGCACCTTCGACCGGCTGTTCGCGTCCACCGCCGCCGACGTGACGGTCCTGCCGAAGCGGCAGGACCTGACGGCGGCCCGGGTGAGCGGTTCGGTGCAGACCCTGCCGGCGGCGCTGCGGGACCGCGTGGCGAAGGTCCACGGGGTCGCGGCGGCCCGCGCCGAGGTGTCGGTGCAGAACGCCGTCGTGGTCGACCGTCACCACAGGTCCGTGGGGCCGACCACCGGCGCCCCGACCATCGCGATGGCCTGGTACGTCACGCCCCACAGCTCGGTGCGGCTCACCTCGGGCCGTGCGCCGCACGGCGCCGGCGAGGTGCTGCTGGACGCCGACACGGCCCGCAAGAGGCACGTGGACATCGGCGACCCGCTGACCGTGCAGGCACAGCCCGGCACGTTCCGGGCGCGGGTCGTCGGCATCGCCGCGTTCACCACCACCAACCCCGGATCGGCCCTGGTCTTCCTGGACCCGGCGGTGGCGGGCCGCGAACTGCTCGGCTCGGCCTCCAGAGCGACCAGCATCGCGGTGGACGCGGCCAGGGGCGTGTCGGACACGGCGCTCAAACGGCGGGTCGCCCAGGCGGTCGGTACCGGCTCCTACGACCTGAAGACCGCCGGCGAACAGGCCAGGTCGGCGGCGGCCAGCCTCGGCACGTTCCTGGACGTGATCAAGTACGTGATGCTGGGTTTCGCCGGTGTCGCGCTGCTCGTCGGCGTGTTCCTCATCGTCAACACCTTCTCCATGCTGATCGCCCAGCGCACCCGTGAACTGGGGCTGCTGCGGGCCCTCGGCGCGGACCGGCGGCAGGTGCGGCACTCGGTGCTCACGGAGGCGCTGATGCTCGGCCTGGTGGGTTCCACGCTCGGGCTCGCCGCCGGGATCGGGCTGGCGGCAGGGCTGATCCGGCTGATGAGCGCGTTCGGGACGAACCTGAAGGCCACGGAGATGGTCATCGGCTGGGGCACGCCCGTCGCGGCCTACGTCGTCGGTCTCGGCGTCACCTTCGTGGCGGCCTATCTGCCCGCCCGGCGCGCGGCCTCCGTCTCTCCGATGGCGGCTCTCACGGACGCCGAAGTCGCCGGTGCGGGCAAGCCGTTGAAGGTGCGGGCGGTCGTCGGCGCGCTGATCGGGGCGGCGGGGGCGGCGGCGCTGGCCGGATGCGCGGCGGCCACCAGGACCGCGCAGGCGGCCTCGCTGCTGGCGGTCGGCGTGGCGCTGACGCTGGTCGCGACCGTCGTCGCCGGTCCGCTGCTCGTGCGGCCGGTGATCCGGGTGCTGGGCGGCGCCTTCCCCGCCCTGTTCGGCCCGGTGGGCCTGATGAGCCGGCGCAACGCCCTGCGCAACCCGCGCCGTACGGGCGCCACCGCCGCTGCGCTGATGGTGGGGCTGGCCCTGGTCGGCGGGATGTCGGTGGCGAGCACCTCGATGTCGGCGTCGTTCGACCGGCAGATCGACAGGACCCTCGGCGCCGACTTCATCGTCCAGAACACCGACTTCCAGCCGTTCACCGGTCAGGTGCGGAACACGGTGACCCGCACGCCCGGTGTGGGGCTCGTCGTGGCGCAGCGGCTCACCCGGGTCGCCGTACGGCTGCCGAACGGCAAGCGGGTGCAGACCACCGCCGCCGGGTACGGACCGGGGCTCGACGACGTCGTGCACATCACGTATGCGCGGGGCGGTTCGGCGGCCGCGCTGGCGGCCGGGCACCTCGCCATGGACGCCGACTTCGCCCGGGACCACGGTGTGCGTGTGGGCAGTGTCCTCCCGGCCGAGTTCCCGGGCGGCCTGCACGCCGAGCTGACCGTGGCGGCGCTGACCGACCAGGACACGGCGCAGGGTTTCGGCACCGAGGGCGGCATGTTCCTCGGCCTGGGCACCCTCACGAAGTACGCGCCGGGCGCCGAGGACTCCGCCCTCTTCGTGAACGCGGCCACCGGCACCGGGCCGCGGGACCTGCGGCCCCGGCTGGAACGCGCTCTCAAGCCGTTCCCGCAGGTCCAGGTCCGCAACCAGACCGACTACAAGAAGCTGGTGCACGACCAGATCGCCGTCCTGCTCTACCTGGTGTACGCGCTGCTCGGGCTGGCGATCGTCATCGCGGTGCTCGGCGTGGTCAACACCCTCGCCCTGTCGGTGGTGGAGCGCACACGCGAGATCGGGCTGCTGCGCGCGATCGGGCTGGGTCGGCGGCAGTTACGCCGGATGATTCGGCTGGAGTCGGTGGTGATCGCGGTGTTCGGCGCGGTGCTCGGGCTGGCGCTGGGGCTCGTGTGGGGGGTGTGCATGCAGCAGGTGCTGGCGCTGCGCGGGCTGACGGTGCTGGCCGTCCCGTGGGGCACCATCGTCGGGGTCGTGATCGGCTCGGCGGTGGTGGGCGTGGTGGCGGCGCTGCTGCCGGCGCTGCGGGCGTCCCGGATGAACGTGCTGGCGGCGATCGCCCACGAGTGACGGCGCTCTGCCGCGCTTCCGCGCCGACGTGATGGAATCGCGGGTACCGCCTCGAGCCACCGTCTTTCGAGGAAGGCCGGGGAGAGTTCATGGCGTGGCCGTTCCGCTTCGGGGTCGACCTGCTCATGCCCGCGCCCGCCGCCGAGCGGCGCGCCGCGTGCCGGCGCGCCGGGCAGCTTGGCTACGACGTGATCCTCGTGCCGGATCACCGGGCGCGCCCGCGCCGTTCCCGGCGCTGGTCGCGGCGGCGGAGGCCACGCAGCGGCCCCGGCTCGGCACGTTCGTGCTCACCCCCCACTTCTGGAGCGGCTGCGTGAGGAGTCCGCATGATGGAATTCCTCCCGGACGGCGACCCCTGATGGTCCGATGATCACATGACTGATCTGCGGATGCGCCACGCTCTCACCGATGATCTCGACGCCGTGCTCGCCTTCTGGAAGACGGCCGCCGAGGGCACGAGTATCAGCGACGACCGGGAGGGAGTGGAACGACTGGTCGCCCGCGATCCGCAGGCGCTGATCCTCGCCGAGCTGGACGGCGAGCTGGTGGGCACGGTGATCGCGGGGTTCGACGGCTGGCGCTGCCATCTGTACCGGCTCGCGGTGCATCCGGAGCGACGTCGGCAGGGCATCGCCTCGGCGTTGCTGACCGCCGCAGAGGAGCGGTTCGCACGGCTCGGCGGCCGGCGTGCGGACGCGATGGTGCTGGTGCGCAACGAGACCGCGCACCGCGCCTGGGGCGCCGCCGGGTACGAGGCGCAGGAGCACTGGCGGCGCTGGGTGAAGCCGCTCACCGGCTGAGGGCGCCGAGCAGCCTTTGCCCATCCTTTACCATCGAGGGAGTACTCGGCTCTCCATGAAAGGTTGTGAGCGTCCGCCCATGGGCGAGTCTCCTCGTTCGCGCCACCGCGCATCCTGTCGCGCCTTGTCCGATCATGGGACGGGGGTGACGCGATGACCGAAGTGCTCCTGCTTCTGGTGGCGATCCTGCTGTCGCTCGCCTGCGGCGCCTTCGTGGCGGCGGAGTTCTCGCTGACCACTGTGGAGCGCAGCGAGCTGGAGCGGGCCGCCGAGCGCGGCGAGCGCGGCGCCGCGGGCGCCCTGAAGGCCGTACGGAACCTGACCTTCCAGCTCTCCGGCGCCCAGCTCGGCATCACCGTGACCAACCTGGTGGTCGGCATGCTCGCCGAGCCGTCCATCGCCAAGCTGCTGACCGGCCCCTTCCGGGCAATGGGCCTGGCGGGGGCGACGGCGGGCACGGCCGCCCTGGTCCTGGGCACGGCCCTGTCGACGGTGTTCCTGATGGTCGTCGGCGAGCTGGTGCCGAAGAACTGGGCGATCTCCGCACCGCTGGCCATGGCCAAGCGGGTCGGCAACCCGCAGCGCTGGTTCAGCACGGCCTTCCGGCCCTTCATCGCGCACCTGAACAACGCGGCCAACCGGGTCGTGCGCCGGCTCGGGTTCGAGCCCGCCGAAGAGCTGGCCTCCGCGCGCGGCCCCCAGGAGCTGGCGGCGCTCGCCCGGCACTCCGCGAAGGAGGGCGCGTTGGAGCCGGACACCGCCGAGCTGTTCGTACGCACGCTGAACCTGGCCGATCTGACGGCGGAGAACGTGATGACCCCGCGCGTCCAGGTCGTGGCCCTGGAGACCCAGGCGACCTGCGAGGACGTGGCGAACGCGACCCGCGCGACCGGGCTGAGCCGGTTCCCCGTCTACCGGGGCACCCTCGACTCGGTGGTGGGTACCGCCCACATCAAGGACGTCCTGGCCGTCCCCGCCGACCAGCGGCGCCACCGCACGGTCGGCCAGGTGATGCGCGAGCCGCTGCTGGTCCCCGAGTCCCTGACCGTGGACCGGCTGCTGGACCGGCTGGGCGGCCGGCGCACCATGGCCGTCGTCATCGACGAGTACGGCGGCACGGCCGGTGTGGCGACCCTGGAGGACATCGTCGAGGAGGTCGTCGGCGAGGTGCGCGACGAGCATGATCCGCACGAGACGCCCGACCTCGCCCCCGCCGGGGCGGACGAGCGCGGCCGGGCCCTGTACTCGGCCGACGGCGCCGCCCGCACCGACCAGCTCGCGCGCGTGGGACTGCGGGTGCCCGAGGGGCCGTACGAGACCCTGGCCGGCCTGGTCGCGACCCTGCTGGGCCGGATACCGGTCACCGGTGACACGGTCGAGGTCGCGGGCTGGCGGCTGGACGTGGTGGACGCCACGGGCCGCCGCGCGGCACGGGTGCTGCTGCACGCGCCGCTGGACGACGAGCGGCCCCACGAGACCGCGGAGGGGGCGCGATGACCGCCGTACAGCTGCTGATCGGACTGGCGACCCTCGTCGTCAACGCCTTCTTCGTCGGGGCCGAGTTCGCGCTGATCTCGGTACGCCGCTCACAGGTCGAGCCGCTCGCCCAGGAGGGCGACCGGCGCGCGAAGGCCGTGCTGTGGGGCCTGGAGCACGTCTCCGCGCTGCTGGCCACCGCCCAGCTCGGCATCACCCTGTGCACGCTGGTCCTCGGTGTGGTCGCCGAGCCGGCGATCGCGCATCTGCTGGAGCCGGTGTTCCACGCGGCCGGCGTGCCCCTGAGCGCGGGGCACGCCGTGTCGTTCGTGATCGCGCTGGCGCTGGCGACCTATCTGCACATGCTGATGGGTGAGATGGTTCCGAAGAACATCACGCTCGCGGAACCGGTGCACAGCGTCCTGCTGCTGGGGCCGCCGCTGGTCGCGCTGTCCCAGGCGCTGCGCCCGGTGATCTTCACCGTCAACGCCTTCGCGAACGGGCTGCTGAAGCTGCTCAGGGTCGAGGCGAAGAACGAGGTCTCCGCGACCTTCACGGACGCCGAACTCGCCGAGATCGTCAAGGACGCCAGCCAGGCGGGCCTCATCGACGACCGGGCGCAGGAGCGGCTGCACGACGCCCTGGAGCTGGGCAGCCGGCCGGTGCGGGACGTCGTGGTACCGCTGAGGCGGGTGGTGTACGCGCGCATGGGCGTCACCCCGGAACAGCTGGAGCGGCTGTCGGCCGAGTCGGGCTTCTCCCGGTTCCCGGTGGTCGACGTGGGCCGGCGGATCGTGGGCTACCTGCACGTCAAGGACGCCCTGGAAGCCTCGCCCCGGGACATGCCGTTCCGGCTGCGGGACATGCGGCCCATCGCGCGGGTACGGGAGCGGACCCCGCTGGACGACGTGCTCACCGCGATGCGGGGCAGCCGTACGCATCTCGCGGCGGTGCTCGGCGACGACGGCCGGCTGGCCGGCCTGGTGACCATGGAGGACGTCCTGCGGCAGCTGTTCGGCCAGCCCGCACCCGGATGACACCGGATGTCCCCCGGGCGACCGACCGGCGGGTATGGAGCCGGGATACCATCGCTCACGCCATGCAGACGAATCCCACACCTCCCGCTCACAGCAGCCTGGTCGCGGTCGGCGACTCCTTCACCGAGGGCATGTCGGACCTGCTGCCCGACGGCTCCTACCGCGGCTGGGCCGACCTCCTCGCCGCGCGGATGGCGGCCCGCACGCCGGGTTTCCGGTACGCCAACCTGGCCGTGCGCGGCAAGCTGATCGGGCAGATCGTCGAGGAGCAGGTGGACGTCGCGGCGGCCATGAACGCCGACGTGATCACTCTGGTCGGCGGGCTCAACGACACCCTGCGGCCCAAGTGCGACATGGGCCGGGTCACAGGCCTGCTGACCGAGGCGGTGGAGCGGCTGGCGCCCTCCTGCGAAAAGCTGGTGCTGATGCGCAGCCCCGGCCGCCGGGGCCCGGTGCTGGAGCGGTTCCGGCCGCGCATGGAAGAGCTGTTCGCCTGCGTGGACGAACTGGCCGGCAAGCACGGCGCGGTCGTCGTCGACCTGTACGGGGCGCCCGCACTGGGCGACCCCCGGCTGTGGGACGTGGACCGGCTGCATCTGACGGCCGAAGGGCACCGCAGGGTCGCCGAGGCGGTCTGGCAGGCGCTCGGTCACGAGCCGGAGGACACCGCGTGGCATGTGCCCATGCCGGCCACGCTGCCGCCGGGCTGGCCGACGCGCCGGGTAGCGGACCTACGCTTTGCCCGGGAGCACCTGCTGCCCTGGATAGGCAGGCGCCTCACGGGCCGCTCCTCCGGGGACGGCCGCCCGCCCAAGCGCCCGGAGCTGCTGCCGTACGAGGGCCGGGCCTAGAGGGCCTGTCTGACAATTCCCTGCCGGGCTTCGGGCAACGACGCGTATGGTCACAGAGGCCCTGGCTGGACGTCTGCTGTCCCGGGTGACGACGGAGATGTGACGACAGGCCCCAGCAGGGTGACCGGGGTCTCGTAGCTTCCACCGAACCGGGGCGTGGCGCCGGCCTGCACGAACCGCCAGTAGAATCTGGACACGTGACTTCTGCGCCCGCCAAGCCTCGCATCCCGAACGTCCTCGCCGGACGTTACGCCTCCGCCGAGCTCGCCACGCTCTGGTCCCCCGAGCACAAGGTGAGGCTGGAGCGGCAGCTCTGGCTCGCCGTGCTGCGCGCCCAGAAGGACCTCGGCATCGAGGTGCCGGACGAGGCGATCGCCGACTACGAGCGTGTCCTCGACACCGTCGACCTGGCCTCGATCGCCGAGCGCGAGAAGGTCACCCGGCACGATGTGAAGGCGCGGATCGAGGAGTTCAACGCCCTCGCCGGGCACGAGCACGTGCACAAGGGGATGACCTCCCGCGACCTCACCGAGAACGTCGAACAGTTGCAGATCCGGCTCTCGCTGGAGCTGATGCGCGACCGCACGGTGGCCGTGCTGGCGCGCCTGGGCAAGCTGGCCGGCGAGTACGCCGAGCTGGTCATGGCCGGCCGCTCGCACAACGTGGCCGCGCAGGCCACCACCCTCGGCAAGCGTTTCGCGACGGCCGCCGACGAACTGCTGGTCGCCTACGGCCGCCTCGAGGAGCTGCTGGGCCGCTACCCGCTGCGCGGCATCAAGGGCCCGGTGGGCACCGCGCAGGACATGCTGGACCTGCTCGGCGGCGACGCGGCCAAGCTCGCCGAGATGGAGCAGCGGATCGCCGGGCACCTGGGCTTCGCGCAGGCGTTCACCTCGGTCGGGCAGGTCTACCCGCGCTCGCTGGACTACGAGGTCGTCACCGCGCTGGTGCAGCTTGCTGCGGCGCCGTCGTCGCTGGCCAAGACGATCCGGCTGATGGCCGGGCACGAGCTGGTCACCGAGGGCTTCAAGCCGGGCCAGGTCGGCTCCTCGGCGATGCCGCACAAGATGAACACCCGCTCCTGCGAGCGCGTCAACGGCCTGATGGTCATCCTGCGCGGCTACGCGTCGATGACCGGCGAGCTGGCGGGTGACCAGTGGAACGAGGGCGACGTGTCCTGCTCGGTGGTGCGCCGGGTCGCGCTGCCGGACGCCTTCTTCGCCCTGGACGGTCTGCTGGAGACCTTCCTCACCGTGCTCGACGAGTTCGGCGCCTTCCCGGCCGTCGTCGCCCGCGAACTGGACCGCTACCTGCCGTTCCTGGCCACCACCAAGGTCCTCATGGGCGCGGTGCGGGCCGGTGTGGGCCGCGAGCTCGCCCATGAGGCGATCAAGGAGAACGCCGTCGCCACCGCGCTCGCGATGCGCGAGCAGGGAGCCGAACGCAACGACCTGCTCGACAAGCTGGCCGCCGACGACCGCCTGCCGCTCGACCACGACCGGCTGGCGGCGCTGATGGCCGACAAGCTGTCCTTCACCGGCGCGGCGGCCGACCAGGTCGGCGTGGTGGCCGGCCGGATCGAGGAGATCGTCAAGCAGCGCCCGGAGGCCGCCGGGTACACCCCCGGGGCGATCCTCTGACGCGCCTGACGAAAGCGGACCTGGAGGCCGCTCGCGACCGTCTCGTCCCGGACGTGGTCGCGGACGGCCTTCGTGTGCTGTTCTGCGGCATCAACCCGGGCCTGATGACGGCGGCGACCGGCCACCACTTCGCTCGCCCCGGCAACCGCTTCTGGCCGGTGCTGCTTCTCTGCACTTCACTCGACTGAGTGAGGGTGGGCATTCGAGTCCGCAAGAAATCTTCGTGATCAGACGTGTTGCAGGCTGAAGACAGGTTCGGCAGGTTGTCCTGCAAGGCAGGATCTGAGCGGGTGGGACTGGGAGGGGTAGTGCAGGACACAGCGGCATACGAGGTCTGGCATGGTAACTCGTTGATCGGCGTCCTCACGGACGTGAGCGTTGATCAGCCGTGGTTCCGCTGCCGCTTTGTTCCAGGTGCCGGTTGGGATGAGCTGAGTGCGCTGTTCGCCGCCCAAGAGGAGGCCAGAAGACGGCAGTTCCCCATCGAAATGGCCGGTGCCATCGCTGCTGTCCGCGACCTGGGCGTGGAACTTCGACCAGTGCGCGGTGGTGAGACGATCCGACCGTGGATGATCTACCTCTCGGAAGAGGACGCCAGCTTCCGGTACTGAGATCCGACGCGGTCACGTCCGGTGCTTGCGCGCACTGGGGATACCCAGGTCGACCGCTGGGCGTCGGGTTCGTCGGCGGGTTTCCTCGCGCTTGGCGCGGAGGAAGGTGAGCGTGAGGTTAATGCCTTCGACCTCCCCGAGCCAGTTCTCCTCCTCAGCCCGCCGGAGGCGGGCGAGGAGGTCGGTTTCGAGTTCTTCGAGGCGTTCGAGCATCTTCGGGTTGATGTGGAGCATCGGGCAGCGGATGCAGGCATGCTCATGCTGACAAGGGGTGCCGTAAGGGCGTCCGCACGAGCCGAGTTCAACCTTGCGTCGGTCGAAGTGCTCCTCGAACTCCCCCCATTCCTGGTCCGTCGTGTCGCGATACTCGCCCTCGGGCCGGACTTGGCGGCGGTGGTGCAGATGCTCCTGGTAGTGGCGGACGACGTCCTCGTCGAAGACCGCGACGTAACCACGGGTGGTCTGGATGTTGAGGTGACCCAACAGGGCCGCTCCGATGTGGATCGGCAGACCGCTGTTAACGAGTTCGGTGGCGAAGATCCTTCGGAAGTCGTGTGGGGTGAACTTCAATCCACGGAACCCCGGATGGGCTTCGGCGAGGGCCTGCCCGCGTCGACTGATCATCTCCTGAATGGTGCCTGTGCAGAACACGGCGGGCGTGGTGCCGGACCAGCCGGTTCGCCACCTTGTTCCCCGGCTGCAGGACACTGCGAGCCCGGCGGTTCTCCTGAGTGAAGTGCAGAACCGCCTGCGCCGTCACATCGCCTAGTGCCACTCCCTGGACCGCGAGGAGAGTGCACAGCCCAGACATAGCCTCTCGACGGTGGATGTGCCGCATCGGCTGCGCTTGAACCTGCGCGGCGTACTTGTCCAGAAGCGGGTCGTCCTGGGCGGCGACGAACATCGGCGCGAAGCTGTGCAACACGTTGCGCCGGAAGGCGACAAGGGTCGGCTGGATGACGCGCAGGCAGTAGAGGGCAGTAGAGCGCCCGGACCCCCGGAGTGATGGCCAAGCCGGTGGAACGTCGAGTTCCGAGGGTGTTCGCGGCGATCAGTCCTTGCCCGATGGGGCTGGCGTCCCATCGTTCCTGCCATGTACGACCAGGGAAGTCGAGCAGGTATTCCAGGACGCATTGGGCGGCCTGTGCTCGCTGGTTTCGGGTCACCCGGCACGCGTCCATCCAGACCGTGGCGGCAAGCCGACCGATGTGAGCGACGGATGCCGTGGAGAGGTCCCCGTGCGGACGGGGCGGGGCTGCAGCGACGGCCGGTTCAGGCGTGATGGCCCCTCCGACGAATCGGCTGGCGAAGTCGAGACCTTGGGCAACCGGGCCGTGCCGTCGGCTGGCCCCCGTGGTGGTGCTGAGTCGGGATTTAGGCACCGAACACCGCCGCGATGTCGTCGACGTTGTAGCCGGTGGGGTAGCTCCGTTCGACGCGTGGATTGTTGTAGTGCTCGGTGAGCTTGTCGAAAAGCTCCTCGACGCGCACCGTCAGGTAGCGACTGGTGGTCTGGATGTTGGCGTGCCGCAGGATGGCTTGCACCTCGGGCAGCGTGAGCTTGTCGCCGTTGGCCATACGGCTCGCGGCCGTGTGCCGCAGGTCGTGCAGCGTCCAGTTGGTGCCCAGCACATCGTTGGCGCGCTGCATGATGCGCCGCATCGCCCAGTAAGACAATGGCCGGTCTGCCCCTCGGCGAGTCCGCCACAAAGGCTCGTCCGAGGGCGGGGTGCCGATCTCGTCGAGGTAGCGGGCCAACCACACGAACGCCTGTGGCGAGGCCGGAACAGGCTGACGCTCCCGCGACCCCTTCGAGATCACGTACACGCGCTGGCCAGCCCAGTCCAGGTCGCCGATGCCGACGCCGAGCAATTCCTCGGCTCGGGCCCCACTGGTGACGTAGAACTCCAGCAGGGCGCGGTCGCGTTCGCATCCCATGCGCTCGAACAGCTCGTCCCACAAGTGATCAGGGATCGACCGCGGCGGCCGGTCTGCCACCTTCTGGCGCAGCCGGGCCCGGCCCAGCACCGGCCTTGGCTCCAGCGGGCTGCGATGGGCAAGGGCACGGCGCCGCTGCGGGGAGACCGGGACCGGGTTGGTGACCGGCCCATTGCCCTGGTGCGCGTGGAACTCGTAGAACCCGCTCACCACCGACAAGGCATGGTTGATCGTTCGTGGCGCGTAGCCGACCCTCAGGACCGGCTTCCCAGTGCGCAGGTTCATCGAGCCCGGAGTCGGGCCACCAGCCGACTTGCGCTGTCGTTGAGGGTTCGGCGCTGTCCGCAGCCACCCGGCCAATACCGCCGTCTCGGCCTCGGTCGCCCTCTCCCAACCGACCCCGAGCAGCCACAGCAGGCGGAACCAACGCAGCAGCCCGTACCCGTAGCTGCGGACCGTCAGCGGGCTACTGTCGTGCAGGGCCAGGTCCCGCAGGTACGCCGTGGCCGGTTCGATCTCGTCGTCGTACCCGTTGAGGACGATGTACGGAGGGTGCACCCTCCTCGCCGGAACTACCGTCCCGACACGGGGGATGTCCGCTCGCCCCTCCATCAGTTCATGCCGCAGGTCCACTTGCACTCTCCTCGTTGATCTCGGGTACCAGCACCAAGACCAACGAGGAGACGTAGTGCAGATAACTGTGCACCTGTCCGGCTTCACTCCGAGGCTGCTGAAGCCGGCCGAGCAGCACGAACTGCTGTCGTACGGGCTGGGCATCACGAACGTCGTGGCGCGGGCGACCGTGCGGGCCGACGAGCTGACCGTCGAGGAGTACGTGGCAGGCGGGCTGCTGCTGGCCGAGAAGGTGACGCAGCTGAGGCCGGAATGGCTGGCCGTGGTCGGGGTGACCGCGTACCGGGCCGCGTTCGGTGACCGCACCGCACGGGTGGGCCCGCAGGAGCGGACGATCGGGGAGAGCCGGGTGTGGGTGCTTCCCAACCCGAGCGGCCTGAACGCACATTGGACGGCGGCGACGATGGCGGAGGAGTTCGCCCGGCTGCGTCGGGCCGCGAAGGCGTAGCGGGTCAGGGCGGATCGGTCTCGGTGGTGGTCAGCAGGAGCTGGATCTCGTCGGCGGGATCGCGGGCGGCGACTCCGAGGACGATCCAGCGGCCGCACTCCTGCGCCTCCCAGACGTACGCGTCCGCGATGAGGTGGCTGAGGCGGGCCCAGGGCTCGGGTATGTCCTCCGTCGCGGTGCGCAGCCGTATCGTCTGCAGTCCCATCGGGGACGGTGCGCCCCACCGCTCGGTCAGGATGCCGGCGAGCGCCTCCCGCTCCTCGTGGAAGCGTTCCTCCGCCTGCTCGCGCATCGAGGCGTCGGCGACCCGCGTGCCCTGGCTGGACGCCAACTCGGCGGTGTGGTAGCCGGGTCCGGCGATGCCGAGGTCCGATCTGCCGTCCTCGGCGGGGAACTCCCGTGAGCACAGCAGGTCGGTGACGGCGAGGTACTTCTCGATGCCCATGTGATCCAGTAAACCCGCCCCCACTGACAATTGGCGGGCCGTCAGAGTCCGCGCGGCACTCGTCGGGCACGGGCGCTCCGACGCGGTACGCGCTCCCGCCGCCAGGGCGGCCGCCGTCCCCGGCGCGGTGAGTTCGTCGGGCCGGTGACACCGCCGCACATGCCGGCGCCGACGAAGGACGCGATGAGCCGGAACGGCACCAGAATGCCCGGCGGCGCCACCCCTCGGAGCAGCACGGCGGCGAGCACAGCCGTCAGCGCGTGGCAGAGGCCGCAGCCGACCGCGGTGCGCGGACCCTCGCCCCACGCCGCGGAGGGCGAGTGGCTGCTGTCCCCCGCCGGTGCTGCGGCCGGGCGGCCGGGCCCGGCCGAGCGAGCGGGAGGGCGAGGTGCTGCGGCTGATGGCCCGCGGGCTGCCGAACGCGGAGATCGCCGCCCGGTCGGTCGTCGGCAAGGAGACCGTGAAGTGGCATGTGAGCGCCGTGCGGGCCGAGCGGGACCGCGTCCAGGCGGTGACCGCGGCGTACGCGTCGGGGCTCGTGGAGCCGGCGTGGGCCGCTTGTGCCGCGCTCGGCCCGTACTCGCCGGGCGTACCCCGGGCCGAGTACGATCCGGCCAACACGCCCGCGAGCTGGAAGGACGGACGGTGGCGCAGCTGACCGGCGGCGATCCCTCGCTGCTGCGAAGGATCAATTCCGCGGTGGTGCTGCGCGCGCTGCGTGCCACGGACTGCGCGACGCTCACCGAGATCACCCGGGTGACCGGACTGTCCCGGCCGACCGTCGAGGGCGTGGTCGAGGGGCTCATCGAGGGCGGGCTCGTCGTGGAGACGGCGGCCGACGAGGGCGCCGCGCGCCGGCAGGGGCGGCCCGCGCGCCGGTTCCGGTTCCGGGCCGAGGCGGGGCATCTGCTGGGCCTGGAGATCGGGCCGCACCGGGTCGCCGTGCTGCTGTCCGACCTGGACGGACGGGTGCTGGGCGCGCAGGCCAAGGAGGTCGACGAGACGGCCCCGGCGGACGAGCGGCTCGACCGGCTGCGCGGCGCGGTCGCGGAGTTGCTGCGCCGGGCCGGGGTCGCACGCAGCTCGCTGCGGGCCGTGGGCGTGGGGACGCCGGGGATCGTGGAGGCCGACGGCACGGTACGGTTGAGCACGGCGCTGCCGCAGTGGACGGGCCTGAAGCTGGGCGAGCGGCTCAGCCGCTCGTTCAAATGTCCGGTGCTGGTGGAGAACGATGCCAACGCGGCGGCCGTCGCCGAGCACTGGAAGGGCGCGGCCACCGAGTCGGACGACGTCGTGTTCGTGCTGGCCGGGCTGAGCCCGGGCGCGGGCTCACTGATCGGCGGGCGGCTGCACCGCGGCTACGGCGGAGCGGCCGGGGAGATCGGCGCGCTGCATCTGCTGGGGCGGGAGGCGACTCCGGAGACGCTGCTGTCCACCACCGACGAGCCGCTGCATCCGCTCGACGAACAGGCGGTCGCCGAGGTGTTCGCGCTGGCCCGGGAGGGCGACCAGCGGGCGCGGGCGGCCGTGGAGCGGTTCATCCAGCGACTCGTGCACGACGTGGCCGCGCTGGTGCTCGCCCTCGACCCCGAGCTGGTCGTGATCGGCGGCTGGGCAGCCGGCCTGGACGGCGTCCTGGAGCCGCTGCGTCGCGAACTGGCCCGCTACTGTCTGCGTCCGCCCCAGGTGGCGTTGTCCCTGCTGGGCGAGGCGGTGGTGGCCACGGGGGCGCTGCGCCTGGCCCTGGACCGTGTCGAGGAGCAACTGTTCGCGGTGGAGGGCACGGTGACGCGGCGCTGAGCTTTGGCCGTGCGACGGCGCGGCGCCGAGCTGGGTGCCGTGCCGGGTGGGTCGTCCTGCCACTGCGGCGCCGTCGTGGCCGACCGAGCCCACTCAGCGAAGCCGCACATCCGACGCAGCCCCGCACCCCCGGACGAGTTGCCCCGCCCCACCCTGCGGAACGACCCGGAGCCACGGAAAGCCGCGCAGCACGATCCCGGGCACGCATCCAGGATCCGTCATGGCCGACCGAGCCCACTCAGCGAAGCCGCACATCCGACGCGGCCCCGCACCCCGGGCGAGTGGCCCCGCCCGACGCTCGAGAGGCAGCCGGCGTCAGGATGCCCGGCGCTCCGGGTCGTGGTGTATCTCCACCTCCGGCGAGTCGCCGAAGGTCAGCCGGCAGGTGTCGGCGCGGTAGGTCGCGACGGACAGGGCGGCGGTGCGGCCCTCGGCGAAGAAGCGGGTGGTGACGACGAGGACGGGCGAGCCGGGGAGCCGGTCGAGGTCCTTGGCGTCGTCGGCGCGGGCGGAGCCCAGTTCGACGGCGCGGTCCTGGCCCTCCAGCGTCGGGTGCTGCAGCTCGCGCAGCACCGCACGCGCGCGTGCCGGGCCGGAGGGGGCGTCGATCGCGGTGAGTTCGGGCACCGACGCCGCCGGGACGTAGAGCAGTTCCGTCGCGACCCGCTGGCCGTGGGACATCCGGGAGCGGCGCACGACGTGCACGGGTTCGTCCGCCCCGGTCTCCAGGGCCGCGGCGACGGCGGCGGGCGGCACCTCCTGGTCGCAGTCGACGGGCTGCCAGGCATCCGAGGCGGCACCCGGCCAGACCTGCCGTTCGGTGCCGACGGCCACGCCCACGCGCGGCGGCGCGACCGTCGTGCCGACGCCGCGGCGGCGCTGCAGCCGGCCTTCCAGCTCGAGCTGTTCGAGGGCCTGGCGGAGCGTGGCGCGGGCCACCCCGAATCGCGCCGCGAGGTCCCGCTCGTTGGGAAGGATCTCGCCGACCGAGAACTCGGAGTCCAGTGCCTCGCTGAGCACGGTCTTGAGATGCCAGTACTTCGGTTCCGGCACCGGTTCCAGCTGCGTGGTCCCCACCCTGTCCTCCGCATGAGCCGTGGTCCGGCGGCTTTTGGCGCCCTTGTTTATTAAAGGTTGTTGCACTTCTCTGCGACCATAGGGCGGCCCGCACCCTTGGTCAAGACCAATCCTCGATCGCCGGGGCACCGCACGGCAGGCCTGCCGCGGAGCGTTCATGAGGCGTTCGCAGACGGCGGCCCCGGTGACGTCACTGCAAAGCCCCCGTCGGATCCGGCGCGCGTCGGGGGCGTCCGCCCGGAATCGGTCCGTCCTGTGGTGGGCCCGGATCACGATGTCCGCGGACCGCCGGGGGGCGGCCGGTGATCCGGGGATGGCCGATGCGGTACGCGGTGCTGGGGACGGAGGTGGGCCGCACGCCGGGTGGCGGGCTGGTGGAGCTGGGACACGAGGTCACACTCGGTTCGCGGGGCAAGGACAACCCGGCTGCGCCGGAGTGGGCCACGGCCTCGGCGGAGCGGTCCCGCGCGGGCACCTTCGCGGAGGCGGCCGCCTCGGCCGAGGCGGTCGTCAACGCGGTGGGCGGCCGGGTGGCGCTCGACGCCCTGTGGGCGGTCGGTGCCGAGAACCTCGACGGCACGATCCTGATCCCTCGGCGTTCGAGGACGGCCGGCCGCGCCTGGACCCGGTCGACTCGGACAGCGTCGGCGAGCGGATCCAGCAGGCCTTACCGTACGCGCGCGTGGTGAAGGCGCTGAACACGGTCAACTGCCGGGTGAATGGATCGGGGCCGGGTTCCGGCGCGCACCACCTGCTTCGCGTGCGGCGACGGCGGGGCGAAGGAACAGGTGGTCGTCCTGCTCGGGGAGTCCGGGTGGCCGGGGGATCGGGTGCTGTACCTGGGCGGGACCCGGCCCTCGCGGGCGACGGAGATGTCAACTGCCGCCGTGGATCACCCTGATGCGACAGTTCGGGAACGCCGACTTCGCCGTCCAGGTGCGCCGCGGGGACTGGGGGCAGCGGGGGCGACGTACTCCCGCGAGGGGCTACCGGCCGGTAGCAATTGCTGACAAGCTGTCTACGGCGTCCGTCAGCACCCAGACGAGGAGCTTCCCCATGTCCGCCACCGTCTCCTTCAAGGTCCCCGCCCCGCACGGCCCGAAGGACGTGTCCGTGTCCTACGCGCGCGTGGGACACGGCGAGCCGCTGGTTCTGCTGCACGGCATCGGCCACCACCGCCAGGCCTGGGACCCGGTCGTGGACATCCTCGCCACCGAGCGCGACGTGATCGCCGTCGACCTGCCGGGCTTCGGCGCGTCCCCGGCCCTGCCCGACGGCCTCGCCTACGACCTCCCCACCACCAACTCGGTGCTCGGCGCCCTCTTCGAGACGCTGGGGCTGGACCGGCCGCACATCGCGGGCAACTCGCTCGGCGGCCTGCTCGCCCTGGAGCTGGGCCGGGAGAAGCTCGTACGGTCGGTCACGGCCCTCTCGCCCGCCGGGTTCTGGACGGAGGCCGAACGCCGGTACGCCTTCGCGGTGCTGCTCGCGATGCGCGGCATCGCCCAGCGGCTCCCGCTGCCGATGGTGGAGCGTCTGTCACGCACCGCGGCCGGCCGTACCGCACTGACGAGCACCATCTACGCCCGTCCCGCACGCCGCGCCCCGCAGGCCGTGGTCGCCGAGACCCTCGCACTGGTGGGCGCCACCGGATTCGAGGCGACACTGCGGGCGGGCACCACCGTGCGGTTCACCGACGAACTGCCGGGCCTGCCGGTCACGGTGGCCTGGGGCAACCGGGACCGGCTCCTGGTGCGCCGCCAGGGCGTGCGGGCCAAGCAGATGATCCCGCACGCCAGGCTGGTACGGCTGCCCGGCTGCGGCCACTGCCCGATGAACGACGACCCGGCACTGGTGGCACGGGTCATCCTGGACGGCAGCCGCTGAGCGGCCCGCTTCCGGCACCCCGGACGAAGACCGGCAGGTTCTCGTCCGCACACCCGGTCGGGCAGCCGTGTTCCCTCAGGCCCCGCCGCCGGTCCCGCATCCCCCACCCGTGCGTCGCGGCGGCGTCATCCCACGGAACGGGGCGTCAACTCCGCTGCTCCACCGCCGTCTTCGCAGATCGGACCGATTGTCAGTGGTCGCCTCTACGGTTTTCGTATGATGCGATCACGAGATGACGACAACGCCACGATCTGGAGCCGGGGGTGCGCGGGCAGGCTGTTCGCGGTCCGGCGGTGCGGGGCCGGACGACCGTAGAAAATTGGACAAAGGGCACGGAGCATGCTTTACCCATCGGTCACAAAGCGTTCGTGATCACGCAACACGTTTCCTTCACAGTGGCTGCATGACTGCAGAGATGTCCGATGTGACCCGGGCGAGGCACGGACGCCCCGTGCACCACTGGCGGCGCGACCTCGTGGAGCTCGCCGCCCTGTTCACGGCGGTGGCGGTCGCCGACGCGGTGGCGAACCTGATCGGGCACGGTCCCGATGGTCCCGCCCTCCTGGTGATCTCGGCGCTGGCGCTGGCCGCGACGGCCGGTTTCCACCTCTGGTGGGCACGCCGCCACGGCCACGCACCGCCCGCAGGTGATACCGGCGCCCGGCCGGCCGCCGAGAGGCGGCCGGCCGGGCCCGCCGGACAGCCGGGCAGTGGCTCGGACGACGTGTCCGGAACCGGTGTGCTGTGGCGGATGCGGACGACGGTGAAGGACGAGCCGGGATCACTGGCGGCGCTGTGCGCGGCGCTGGCCGAGCGGCACGTGGACATCCTGAGCCTCCAGGCGCACCCGCTCGCCGAGGGCACCGTCGACGAGTTCCTGCTGCGGGCTCCGGGTCCGCTGCCGGCGGCGGAGATCACCCGGGCCGTCGCGCAGGCCGGTGGCGCCTCCACGTGGATCGAACGGGCCGACGCCCACGACCTCGTCGACGCCCCCACGCGGGTGCTCGGGCTGGCCGCCCGCACCGCGCTGGACGCCGCCGAACTGCCTTTGGCACTACGTCAGTTGCTCGGCCGCTGCACCATCCGCTCGCTGCCCCGGACACCGGTCACCGGACGCCTCGAGCCCGAACCGGTGCCGGTCGAGGGCGTGCTGGAGGACACCGTGATGCGGCTGCGGGCGCCGGAGGGCGGGGTGATCACCGTCGAGCGACCGTATCTGCCGTTCACCCCCACCGAGTTCGCGCGGGCCCGGGCGCTGGTCGAGCTGGACAACCGGCTCGGCCCCAGGATCCCGCGCGGCAAGGACGTGCTCACGCTGCCCGAGGGCAACGACATCACTGTCCGCCGGGCCGACACCGCGGACCTCGCCGCGGCCAAGGAGATGCACGAGCGGTGCTCGCCGCGCACCCTCAGCCTGCGCTACCACGGCCCCGTCGGTGACGCGGACCGCTATCTCAACCACCTGCTCAGCCCCCGCTTCGGCCGGACGCTGGCCGCGCAGACCAAATCCGGCCGCATCGTCGGTCTCGGGCATCTGCTGTGGGACGGCGACGAGACCGAGGTGGCACTGCTGATCGAGGACGACTGGCAGCAGCGCGGCATCGGCGGTGAACTGCTCGGCCGGCTGGTGGCGATGGCGGTGCAGGCCGGCTGCGAGAGCGTGTACGCCGTGACGCAGGCGTCCAACACCGGCATGGTCGCCGCGATGCGCGGCCTGGGGCTGCCCCTCGACTACCAGATAGAGGAGGGCACGCTGGTCATCACCGCCCGTCTGAACCCCGCGCCGGTCCCCTCCGGCGCGCCGCACCACCCGGCCCTGCGCCACTTCGGCGGCACGGCGCAGCGCGACTGACCGGCCCCTAGGCGTGCCGCGGCCGGCCCGCGGCACGCCCGCTCGCAGCACGGCGGTGACCGGCCTTCGCGTGCGCCCGCCAGCGGCACTGGGGCGCCGACGACCAGGCGCGTCAGCGCCATCGGAGCCCCCGTTCGACACGTCCAGTGCCTGCGCCCCGCGTGCCGGCCCGGCCGCTCGCAGCACGGCGGTGACCGGCGGACGGCCGGCTGGGCGCAGCGGCCCGTGCTCCTGCGTCGGAGCGGTGACCGGGCCCCGTCCTCCGTCAGGGCCTTCGCACCATGACTCCGCCGCGACGGCCCCCAGGCATGACGGCGACGCCCGGCGGTGCCGAATGCGCAGGCCCCCGCCCCAGGGGCCACCAGCACCGGCACCGACCACCGGCCGCCACGTCTCAGCCCACCGCCTCCCGCAGCGGCACCGCCGTCCTGGCGGGCTGCCCGAGCGCCCGGTCCAGGTCGTCCCAGAGATCGTCCACGTCCTCCAGGCCCACCGACAGCCGCAGCAGCCGGTCGCTCACTCCCGCCCCGCGCCGGTCGTCCGCGTCGACGATGCGGTGGCTGATGGACGCGGGGTGCTGGATGAGCGTGTCGACGCTGCCGAGGCTCACCGCCGGGGTGACGAGCCGGACCCGGGAGATGACCTCGTGCGGATCGCCGAGCACCTCGAAGGCGATCATCGCGCCGCCGATGCGGGGATAGTGGACGCGGGCCACGCGCGGGTCGGCGGCGAGCCGTCGGGCCAGTTCGGCGGCGTTCGCGGAGGCGGCCCGCACCCGCACCGGGAGCGTGGACAGGCCCCGCAGCAGCAGATAGCCGGCCAGCGGATGCAGGACACCCCCGGTGGCGAACCTGATCTGCCGCAGGCGCCCCGCGAACTCCTCGTCGCAGGCGACCACTCCGGCCAGCACGTCGCCATGGCCGCCGAGATACTTGGTGGCGCTGTGCAGCACCACGCGGGCACCGTGCTCCGCCGGGCGTTGCAGCACGGGTGTCGCGAAGGTGTTGTCGGCCAGCAGCGGGACCGAACCGCACGCGTGCGCGACGGCCCGCAGGTCGATCTCGGCGAGTGTCGGGTTGGCCGGGGACTCCACCATCACCAGACCGGTGTCCGGGCGCAGCGCGTCGGCTATGCCGGCCGGGTCGGTCCAGGTGACCTCGGTGCCGAGCAGCCCGGCGGTCAGCAGATGGTCGCTGCAGCCGTACAGGGGCCGTACCGCGACCACATGCCGCAGGCCCGTCGCAGCGCGGGCGAGCAGGACCGCGCTGAGCGCCGCCATCCCGCTGGCGAAGGCGACGGCCGACTCGGTGCCCTCCAGTCGGGCGAGCGCGGTCTCGAAGCGGGCGACGGTGGGGTTGCCCAGGCGGCCGTAGACGGGCGGCCCGACCGGGTCGGCGCCGTCGGCGGCGAAGGCGTCGATGCGGGCCGCCTCGGCGCGGCTGTCGTAGGAGGGGTAGGTGGTGGACAGGTCGATCGGCGGGGCGTGCAGGCCCTGGCGGGCGAGATCGTCGCGGCCGGCGTGCACGGCTTCCGTGGCCAGGGCTCTCGTTGTGGTGCGTACGCCGTCGTAGGCACCGGTGCTCGCTGTGTCCATGGCGGAAGGTTGAACATCGGCCGGTTCGTCGACGCCGCCCACCGTGCTACGTTCGGCACATGACCGAGTCTGTCGTACTGGATCCGGTGGATCTCCATCTACTGCGGCTGCTGCAGAACGACGCCCGGACAACCTACCGGGATCTGGCCACGCAGGTGGGCGTGGCGCCGTCGACCTGTCTGGACCGGGTGACCCGGCTGCGCCGCTCCGGCGTGATCCTCGGCCACCAGCTGCGGCTGGATCCGGCCAGGCTGGGACGCGGGCTGCAGGCCCTGCTGTCGGTGCAGGTGCGGCCGCACCGGCGGGAGCTGGTCGGGCCGTTCGTGGAGCGCATCCGGGCGCTCCCGGAGGCGCGGACGGTGTTCCATCTGACCGGTCCGGACGACTATCTGGTGCATGTGGCCGTCGCGGACATGGCCGATCTGCAGCGGCTGGTGCTCGACGAGTTCACCGCGCGGCGCGAGGTGGCCCGGGTGGAGACCCGGCTGATCTTCCAGCAGTGGGACTGCGGGCCGCTGCTGCCGCCCGGCCACGCCCACAGCTGAATCCCCCCGTACGTGGGTGACGCGGTGATCCATCTCGTACGAGGATGGATGCATGTCTGAGACCAAGAGCCCGCTGCCCCGCCAGGTGGCAGACGCGTACGTGGACGACCTCATCGCCCTCGACCCGGTCACCGGTACCTACCTCGGAGTGAAGGAGAGTTCGAGCCGCCTGCCCGACTACTCGCCCGCTGGTCAGGCGGCCCTCGCGGATCTGGCGCGGACCACGCTCGCCAAGCTGGACGAGGCGGAGCGGCAGCCGGGAGCGGACAGTGACGCGGAGCGGCGCTGCGGGCGGCTGCTGCGAGAGCGACTGACCGCCGAACTCGCCATGCAGGAGGCGGACGAACACCTGCGCGCGGTCGGCAACATGGCCACGCCGGGCCATTCGGTGCGGGACATCTTCACGGTCACGCCGGCGCAGACGGAGGAGGACTGGGCGGCGATCGCCGAGCGACTGCGCGCTGTGCCGGGCGCGCTCGCAGGCTACCGCGAGTCGCTGCAACTCGGCCTGGACCGCAAGCTGTTCGCGGCGCCGCGGCCGACCGCGACGTACATACAGCAGCTCACGGAGTGGACCGACACCGACGGACAGGGCCGCGGCTGGTACGAGGACTTCGCCGCCGCCGGCCCGCAGGCGCTGCGCGCGGAGCTGGACGAGGCGGCCCGCGCGGCGACCGGCGCCCTGGTGGAGCTGCGGGACTGGCTGCGGGACGTGTACGCGCCGGCGATCGAAGGCGCCCCGAACACGGTGGGCCGCGAGCGGTACGCACGCTGGTCGCGCTACTTCAACGGCACCGACCTGGACCTGGACGAAGCGTACGCGTACGGCTGGTCGGAGTTCCACCGGATCCTCGGCGAGATGAAGCGGGAGGCGGAGAAGATCCTGCCCGGCGCCGGGACCCCGTGGGTGGCGCTCGCGCACCTCGACGAGCACGGCCGGCACATCGAGGGCGTGGAGGAGGTGCGGGAGTGGTTGCAGGGCTTGATGGACAAGGCCATCGAGGACCTGGACGGCACGCACTTCGAACTCGCCGAGCGGGTGCGGAGGGTGGAGTCGTGCATCGCCCCGCCCGGCGGTGCCGCCGCTCCCTACTACACGCCGCCGTCGGAGGATTTCTCCCGCCCCGGCCGCACCTGGCTGCCGACCATGGGGCAGACCCGTTTCCCGGTCTACGACCTGGTCTCGACCTGGTACCACGAGGGCGTGCCCGGTCATCACCTCCAGCTCGCCCAATGGGCGCACGTGGCCGAGAACCTCTCGCGTTACCAGGCGACGATCGGCGGGGTGAGCGCCAACGCCGAGGGCTGGGCCCTGTACGCGGAACGGCTGATGGACGAGCTGGGCCGTCTCACCAATCCGGAGGAGCGGCTCGGCTACCTGGACGCGCAGATGATGCGGGCGGCCCGGGTGATCGTGGACATCGGCATGCACCTGGAGCTGGAGATTCCCGCCGACTCCCCGTTCCGTCCGGGTGAGCGGTGGACGCCGGAGCTGGCGCAGGAGTTCTTCGGCGCGCACAGCAGCCGGCCCGCGGACTTCGTGGAGAGCGAGCTGACCCGGTATCTGACGATTCCGGGCCAGGCGATCGGCTACAAGCTCGGTGAGCGGGCCTGGCTGCTGGGCCGGGAGAAGGCGCGCGAGCGGCACGGCGACGCGTTCGACCTGAAGGCCTGGCACATGGCGGCGCTGTCGCAGGGCTCGCTGGGCCTGGACGACCTGGTGGACGAGCTGTCCCGGCTCTGACCGCCCGGCGACGACACCGGGGAGACGCCTTCCGGGGGTCGATGACCTCCCCGGTGAACCGGCGGCCCTCGTCGGCGGTCGGCCGACCGGGCGCCGCGGCGGCCCGGGGTGCCGACAGGACCCGACGCCCGGCGGGGACCGCACGGCGACAGCCGCGTGGTCCCCGCCGGCGGCGCAACCGACGTTCGTCGAGCCTGACCGACGGAGATCACCTCAGCCGGGGCAGCCGAGCGTGGGCGGACCGGTCGGTGCGCGGGCCGACGCGCCCTCCCCCGTGGCGGGTCGTGAGGTTGTGCACGGGGCGGTGCGAGCTGCCACCGGGCTCCGGCGCTCTGCCGCCCCCTGGCACAGCCAACCGGCGCGCCCCCGCTCCCGCACGCAACCGGCCCGCACGGCCGGTACCCTTCCCACCCCGTCACCTCCGCCCGGCGAGCCTCCGCCCGCCCGACCGCCCCCACCCCCGGCATCCCTCCCGGCCCCGCAGCGACCGCGCGAGCCGGCACCGCCCCGTCCTCCCTCGCTCGTCCGTCCGGCCGCCCCCCGGTGGCGGGAAGCGGGCGGCGGCGGCTGGCTGGTGGCGGGGGTGTCGTGGAGGAGGTGGTGGCGGTATGCGGCAGCAGGCGCGGCGGGTGCTGGAGACGCCGCGGGCGGCCGGGCTGGCGGGAGTGGCGTTCGCGCTGCTGCTCGCGGCGGCGATCGTCCTGATCCGGCTGGGCATTCCCGAGGGGCCCGAAGCAGTCTCCCCACGAGCGTTCACGGACCCCGCTCGCCGGCTGGCGGTGCGTACGGCCCTCGCGCTCGTGCCGTTCGCCGGCATCTTCTTCCTGTGGTTCATCGGCGCCGTCCGAGCGCACGTAGGCACCGGCGAGGACAAGTTCCTCGCCACCGTGTTCCTCGGCAGCGGCCTGGTCTTCACGGCCACGCTGTTCTGCGCGGCCGCATCGGCGGGTGCCGTCCTCTCTGTCGCGCGTCCCCCCGGCGCCGTGCCGCCGCTGCCCTCGTGGGACTTCGGCCGTCATCTGGCGTACGCGCTGATGGCGGAGTACGCCATGCGGATGGCGGCCGTGTTCGTCACCTCCGTGTCGGTGATCGGCCACCGCCTGAGGATCCTGCCGCGCCCGCTCACGATCCTGGGTTTCCCGACGGCCCTCACGCTGCTGTTCGTCGCGTCCAACGTGCCCTGGGCGGAACTGGTCTTCCCGGCCTGGTCGCTGGTGCTCAGCGTGTACATCCTCCGCGTGAACGCCCGCACCCGTGCCGGTGCCGCGGCGGATGGGTGAGACCCACCTCTCACGCCCGTCGCCCGTGAGTGGGGACCCGGGGGGCCCGAACGGGTTTCCCCGACGGGCGGGGCCGGCCGACCGCGCTCATGCTGGCACACGGGACATGACCGCCGTCCGGGACTGCCGCGCGAAGCGGCGAGCGCGCACCGGACCTGGCCACCGGAAGGGCGGAGCATCGATGCGGCTCGTCGTCGACCTCAACAAGTGTCAGGGGTACGCCCAGTGCGCGTTCCTCGCGCCCGACGTCTTCGCGATGCACGGCGAGGAGGCGCTGATCTACAACCCGCACGCACCCGAGGAGCAACGGGAACGGCTGGCCCGCGCCGTCGCCGCCTGCCCGGTACAGGCGATCACCGCGGACGGGCTGGCCGGCAGGGGCGGGACCGGCACGGGAGCCGCCCAGGAGTCGTCCGATGTCCGCTGACCACGTCGACCGGCTGCGGCGCGAGGGCCGGATCGTGATCGTCGGCGCCTCGCTCGCGGGCCTGCGCGCCGCCGAGACCCTGCGCGCCGAGGGCTTCACCGGGGAGCTGACCCTGATCGGGGACGAGCCGTACGAGCCGTACGACCGGCCGCCGCTGTCCAAGTCGGTCCTGCTGGGCAAGGCGTCCCCGCGCCACACCGAGCTGCCGCACCGCCGGGAGATCGACGCCAAGTGGCGGCTCGGCGTCCCGGCGACCGGACTGGACCTGAGCGCCAAACGGGTCCGGCTGGCCGACGGGGACGAGGTGGAGTACGACCGGCTGCTCATCGCGACCGGTGTGCGCGCCCGGCCCTGGCCGAAGGAGGAGGAAGGCCGGCTGGACGGGGTCTGCCTGCTGCGGAACCGGGACGACGCGGCCGATCTGTGCCGGCGGCTGAAGGCGGGGCCGCGCCGGGTGTTCGTCATCGGCGCCGGTTTCGCCGGTTCGGAGGTCGCCTCGGCCTGCCGGGAGATGGGCCTGCCCGTCACGGTGGCGGAGCGGGCCGGGGCGCCGCTGGTGGGCGCGCTCGGCGGGGTGATCGGCGCGGTCGCCGCCGATCTGCAGACGGAGAACGGCGTCGACCTGCGCACACATGTCACGGTGACCGCGCTGGAGGGCGACGCGGTGGGCAGGGTGCGGGCGGTCCATCTGTCCGACGAGAGCGTCGTCGAGGCGGACGTGGTCGTGGTCTCGCTGGGGTCGCTGCGCAACACCGACTGGCTGGCCGGGTCGGGTCTGGGCGCCGGGCCCCGCGGCATCGCCTGTGACGCGGGCTGCCGAGCCTTCGACTTCCGGGGCATCGTCACCGACGACGTCTTCGTGGCCGGTGACGTCGCCCGCTCCCCGCACGCGCTGTTCGGCTACCAGTTCCTGTCGCTGGAGCACTGGGGCAATGCCGTCGCCCAGGCGGAGACGGCCGCGCACAACATGATCTGCCACGCCGCCGAGCGGCGCCCGCACCTGTGGATGCCGGCCTTCTGGTCGTCGATGTTCGGTGTGAACATCAAGTCGGTCGGTGTGCCGTCCATGGGCGACCGGCTCATGATCACGCAGGGTTCGCTGGCCGAACGCCGGTTCGTCGGCGTGTACGGCCACCAGGGCCGGGTCGTCGCCGCCGTGAGCTTCGACAACACGCGGTGGCTGGAGTTCTACGCCCGGCAGATCGAGCGGGGTGCTCCGTTCCCGGTGGAGTTCCCGACGATGGACCGGCGCCCCGAGGGCCGGCAGCCGGTGGCGGCCGACTTCCCCGACCCGTCGCTGCCGACCCACGGCCCGACCGTGACCCTCAGCGGCTACTCACCGGCCGACCAGCAGCTGGTCTTCCATCCCGCCCGCCACTGACCGCCGCCCGGCCCGATGCTCCAAGGACGCGTCATGACGCACACGCCGCTGTTCCGTCAGATCACCGACTTCGCCAACCGCGCGAACCCGTACCCGCTGTACGAAGAACTCCGCAAGACCCCGGTGCTGCACGAGGAGGAGGGCGGCCCGTACATCTTCAGCTCGTACTACGACATCGAGGCGCTGTTGCACGATCCCCGGGTCAGCTCCGACTCCGCCAACCTTGCCGCCGCCGGAGAGGATCCGCTGGCCCAGGCGGAGGAGACGGGCGGGCTCCCGCCCTCCTTCCTGCGGCTGGATCCGCCCGAACACGACCGGCTCCGGCGGATCGCCAACAGCGCCTTCGGGCCGCCGCACCGGCCGCACCGGGTGGACGACCTGCGGGGCGACATGATGGCCACCGTCAAGAAGCTGATCGACGGTTTCGGAGAGGCCCGCCAGATCGATCTGGTCGACCAGTTCGCCTATCCGTTCCCGGTGACGGTGATCTGCCGGCTGCTCGGTGTGCCCCGGGCGGACGAGCCCCGCTTCCGCGCCTGGGTCGATCCCCTGGTGGCCACGCTCGACCCGGAGACGCGGCAGGGCCCCGACCCGGAGTTCGCGAGGACGGCCCAGGAAGCGCGGATGCAGCTCGGGATGTACCTGGCGGGGCTGGTCGAGCAGCGCACCAGGGAGCCGCAGGACGACCTGCTGTCCGACCTGGTCGACAGCCACGGTCCGGAGGGCACCATGACGATGATGGAGGTGCTCAGCACCGCGGTGCTGCTGTTGATCGCCGGTCACGAGACGACGGTCAACCTGATCACGAACGGCATGCTCACGCTGCTGCGCCACCCGGACGTCCTCCAGCGCCTGCGGCAGGATCCGGGACTGTCGGTGCGGATCGTGGAGGAACTGCTGCGCTACGAGCCGCCCGTGCAGATCGTGCCGCAGCGCACCACCATCACCGACATCGAGGTGCGCGGGGTCACCATCCCCAAGGGCGCGCGCATGTGGCTGGTGCTGGCCGCGGGCAACCGCGACCCCGAGCGCTTCAAGGACCCGCAACGCTTCGACCCGGACCGTGAGGACCTCCAGCACCTCGGCTTCGGCAGCGGTATCCACAGCTGCTTCGGCGCTCCGCTGGCCCGCCTCGAGACGCAGATCGCGCTGTCAGAACTGGCCCGGCGGCTGGAGAACCCGCGTCTGGCCGAGGACCCGCCGCCGTACCGGCAGAACGCCGTGCTGCGCGGGCCCCGGCATCTGGACATCGTCTTCGACGGCCTGAAACCCTGTGGTCAGGGGGCGGGGATCCGCGAAAGGCGCACCAGCCCGAGCCAGGTCTCCGGCCCCGGCTGCACATACGCGGCCCGCACCACGTAGGTGCCCGCCTCCAGCGGCACCCTCAGGTGCTCGGTGCGGTCGGCGGCCCGGCCCGGCCAGGCCGAGTCGAACAGCAGCACCGGGCCGGGCACCCGCCAGCGCACCTCGCTCCCCCACGCGGCCGTGTCCAGGGCGGCGGGCACGGTGGCGAGCAGTTCCGCCTCGGTGTTCGCGGCGGACCACCGTACGAAGGTGGTGTGTTCAGGGAGATAGGAGGTGGAGGCCGGCTCGTCGCCGAACACCAGGGCCGCGCTGTCGCCGACGGGCAGCAGTCCGACATAACCGTCGACCTCGCAGGCGCGGTCGTAGTCCGTGTCGAGTTCCTCGCTGTCGGCGCCCGCCCAGAACGGCAGTACCGTCTCGGGGACGGCGATCAGCGGGCCGCCGCCCGATTCCACCCACTCCAGCGCGCCTGGATCCGCATATCGAGCCATGGGAAGAGAAACTACACGGGTGTCGATCAGCAGCCGCATTCGCCTTCGACGGGCGCGGTCAGCGGGCCGACGGGGTGCTGTGCGGGCCCCTGCCAGGTCTCGCGGGCGAGTCCCTCGTGCGCACCCGGTACGCGAAGCCGCCGAGCATCTCCTCGACCTGGTAGTCGAGTTCGGCGAGAGCTGGGGCGGCGCGGGGGCGCCGTACTCCTCACCGCTGCGCCGGCGCGCGCTGGGCCGCCGACCGGTCAGACCCCCCGCTGCCGCAGCGCCGACCCCGTTCTGCCCTTGACGACCTCCAGTTGCGCGTGGATGCGGCGGCGCAGGTCGGGCACGTGGCTGACGATGCCGACGCTGCGGTCGCGTTCGCGCAGGGAGTCGAGGACGTCGAGGACCTCGTCGAGCGTCTGGTCGTCCAGGCTGCCGAAGCCCTCGTCGATGAAGAGGGTGTCCAGGCGGACGCCGCCGGCCTCGTCGGTGACGACGTCGGCGAGGCCGAGGGCGAGGGCGAGCGAGGCGAAGAAGGCCTCGCCGCCGGACAGGGTGGCGGTGTCGCGTTCGCGTCCGGTCCAGGCGTCGACCACGTGCAGCCCGAGTCCGCTGCGGCCGCGCCCGGTGCGGTCGTCGGAATGGACGAGGGTGTAGCGGCCCGACGACATGCGCTGAAGCCGTGCGGTCGCGGCGGCGGCGACCTGTTCCAGGCGCGCCGCGAGCACGTACGACTCCAGGCGCATCCTGTGCTCGTTGTCGGCGGAGGTACCCGCGGTGAGGGCGGCGAGGCGGGCGACCCGGTCGTACTCCTCGCGGAGCGGGGCCAGGTGCCGCACGGCCTCGGCGACGCGCGCGGAGAGGCGGTCCAGCTCGGCACAGCAGCGGGCCGCCGCGTCGCGTGCGGACGCCGCCGCGCGCAGCCGGTGTTCGGCCGTGGCCGCCATGCGCTCGGCGGTGGGCAGGTCGGCGGGCGGGCGCTCGGCGGCGGCCGCGGTGTCGGCCTCGGCCAGCACCGCGCTTACGGCGGCCTCCTCCATGTGCCAGGCGTCCAGGCGGTGCTGCAGCTCGCGGTGGGCCGCGGGGTCCAGGAGGGCGGCGGCCGCCTCCTGCGGGGTGTCGAAGCCGGCGCGGTAGGCGGCGTCGGCGAGGCGGGCGTCGGCGTCCTTCAGGCGCTGGGCGGCCTCCTCGGCGGCACGTACGGCGTCGGCGGCGTCGGTGAGCAGCGCCGCCTGCCGCTCCAACTGGGCGGCACGGGCGGCCACGCTGCCCAGGCTGCCGCGCGCCTGGGCCAACTCGACCTCCAGCAGGATCTGTTCGCGCTCCAGGGTCTCGCGGCGGGTGAGCCGGGAGGCGGCCCGCACGGCGGCCTGCTGGCGGTCGGCGAGGCGCCGCTCGCGCTCGTGCTCGGCACGCCGCAGGTCCTCGTGGGCGGCGTGCAGCGCGGAGGCTTCGCGGCGGGCGCGGGCGTGCTCCTCCTCCAATGCGGCGGCTGCGGCTTCCAGTTGTGCGGTGGGCGTGTCACCGGCCTCGGCGGTGGCCGCGGCCAGGGCTTCGCGGACGACGCCGAGCCGGCGCTCGTCGTCGGTGTGCTGCCGGTCGGCCTGCTGGGAGGTCCGGTGGGCCCGCTCCTCGGTCTCGCGGTCGACGTGTCCGGCGTCCTTGCGGGCGGGTGCGGGGTGTTCGGTGGCTCCGCAGACGGCGCAGGGCTCGCCGTCGGTGAGGTGGGCGGCCAGTTCGGCCGCGATGCCGTCCAGACGCTGTTCCTTGACGTCCAGCCAGTGGGCGCGGGCGTCGAGGGCGCGCTGCCCGGATGCGTGGGCCCGGCGCCGGGCGTCCTCCAGGTCCGCCGCCAGCTGGTCCCGGGTGCGGGCCGCGTCGAGGCGCCTCGCCATCGGTTCCCGCTGGACGGCCAGCTGTTCGGCGCGGGCGGCGGCCAGCTGCGCGACGTCCACGCGGGCCTGCAGCGCGGCGCGGGCGGTGTCCCACCCGGCGAGCCAGGCCTCGGCCTCGCGGAGCACGTCGTCGTCGGCGCGCTCCTGACGGTCGAGCCCGGCGCGCTCCTCGGCCGCCTCGGCGAGTCGGCGCTCGGCGCGCCGGGCCGCGTCCAGACCGCCCAGCTCCTCGGCGGCCCGGCGGGCGGCGGCGGCGAGTCCGGCCGCGCCCGCGTCGGCCCAGGCGCCGGGGAGCAGGGCACGGGCGCGTGTCTCGGCCGCGGCCGCTCGCTGGTGCTCCTCCTCGGCGGCCCGGCGCAGCTCCAGCGCGGGCGCGGCCGACTCCGCCTTGCGGGACCGCTCCATGCGCCGCTGGTCCTCGTGGTGGGCGCCGGCCCGCTCCTGGAGCCGCTCGGCACGCCGCCGGGCCTCGGCGAACCGGCTCTGCGACCGGGCGAGTTCGCGTACGTCCTCCAGGGCGCGCCGGGCCTCGGCGTGGGCGGACTCGGCGGCGGCGAGGCGGCAGTGGGCGGCGGTGAGACGTTCGCGCGCGGTGACGCGGGCGACGGCGGCGGCGCCGAGGACCGCGTCGGCCAGGCCCGGATCGCCGGGGGCCAGCTCCGGCAGCTCCATGGCGTCGCCGGCCTCCTGCTGCATGCGGTGGGCGACGGCGAGCAGCGACGCGTCGCCGTCGCGCACGCGTGCTTCGGTGGCCCGGCGGCGTTCGGCGAGCCGCTTCTCGACGTCGGCGAACCGCTGGGTGTCGAAGAGGCGGCCCAGCAGCCGGCCGCGGGCCTCGGCGTCGGCGCGCAGGAAGCGGGCGAAGTCGCCCTGGGGCAGCAGGACGACCTGGCAGAACTGCTCGCGGCTCATGCCGAGCAGCTGGGTGATCTCCTCGCCGATCTCCTGGTGCGAACGGCTGCGGTCCTGCCAGGCGCCCGCCTCGCTGTCGTACTCCCGCAACCAGGTCTGGGCCTTGTCGACGGTGGTGCCCTTGCCGCGGAGCTTGGGCCGCTCCCAGGGCGGCTGCCGGGTGATCTCCAGACGGCGGCCGGCGACGGTGAGGTCGAGGCGGATCTCCGTGCGGGTGCGGGGGTCGGCGTGGTCGCTGCGCAGGTTCATGCCCTGAGCGTTGTGCCGGGCGCCGGGGACGGAGCCGTACAGGGCGTAGCAGACGGCATCGAGGACCGAGGTCTTGCCGGCGCCGGTGGGGCCGTGCAGCAGGAACAGCCCGGCGGCGGACAGGGCGTCGAAATCGACGCTCCGGGAGCCGCCGAAGGGCCCGAACGCGGTGATGTCGAGCCGGTGCAGCCTCACCGGGCCACCTCCCGCACGGCGCCGTCGGCGCGCACGGCGTCGAAGGCCTCGCGCAGGACGGCCGTCTCCTGCTCGTCGGGTCCGGCGCCGCGCACGTGGGCGACGAAGTCCTCGGCGATCTGCCGGTCGCTGCGGCCGGCGAGCCGCCGGGCGTACGACACCCCGGGGTCGTCGGGCGCGCGTTCGGGGTCGAAGACGAGACTGAGGGTGTGCGGGAAGCGTTCGGTGAGCCGGGCCATGGGGTCGGCGGGGCGGACCGGGTCGGTGAGGGTGGCCTCGACCCAGGCGTCCGTGTGGCGGGCCAGCGCCGGATCGGCGAGCAGGTCGTCCAGGGCGCCCCTGATGCGGGCCAGCGGACGGGGCACCGGGCAGTCGAGGCGCTCGGCGGTCACGGAGCCGTCGGCGTCGAGGTCGATGAGCCACATGCTCTTGCGGTGGCCGGCCTCGGAGAACGAGTACGCGAGCGGGGAGCCCGAGTAGCGCACGCACTCGGTGATGGTCTGACAGCCGTGCAGATGGCCGAGCGCCGCGTAGTCGACGCCGTCGAAGACTCCGGCCGGTACGGCGGCGACCCCGCCCACGGTGATGTCCCGTTCACTGTCGCTGGCCTGGCCGCCGGTGACGAAGGCGTGCGCGAGGACGACCGAGCGGGTGCCGGGCGGGCGCGTCGCGAGGTCGGCCCGGACGCGGTCCATGGCGGCGGCCAGCACTGCCTCGTGGCCGGCCTTGTCCACCGCGAACTCGTCCTTGACCAGGGCTGGTTCGAGGTACGGCAGTCCGTAGAAGGCGACGTCGCCGTGTGCGTCGGCCAGCACAACCGGGGTGGCGACGGCGGACGGCTCGGTGCGCAGGTGGATGCCGGCGCGGTCGATGAGTCCGGCGCCGACACCGAGGCGGCGGGCCGAGTCGTGGTTGCCGGAGATCATCACCGTGGGCACGCCGAGGTCCGCGAGGCGGTGCAGGGCGTCGTCGAACAGTTCGACCGCGGCGAGCGGGGGCACCGCGCGGTCGTACACATCGCCCGCCACGACCACCGCGTCCACCTCGCGCTCGCGCACGGTGGTGACGAGGTGACCGATGAACTCGGCCTGGGCCCCGAGCATGTTCACCCGGTGGAAGGCCCGGCCGAGATGCCAGTCGGACGTGTGCAGGAATCTCATGATCCCCGAGACTAACGGCCGGGTCTGACATCACGGGCGGTTACTCCCGTATCGGCCCGTCATGGCCCGCCGAACTTCCGTACGTTATGTCCGATTAAGGTGGAACATCAGGCATCTCCGTAGGCCTCGCCGCCCAGTTCGAAGCCTGCCGTACCCGCCGTCGCGTCGGCGAGCCAGGCACGGAAGCCGTCCACGTCCGCGTCCGGCAGCCCGATCTCGATGGCGACCTCCTCGCCGTAGCGGACGTCCCGGACCGCGCGTCCGGTGGCGCGCAGGTCGTTCTGCACCTTGCCGGCCCGCTGGTGGTCGACGGTCACCGTGGCCAGCCGGAAACGGCGCCGGGTGAGCGTGCCGAGCCTGTCCAGGGCCTCGCCGACGGCTCCGCCGTAGGCGCGGATGAGTCCACCGGCGCCGAGTTTGACGCCTCCGTAGTACCGGGTGACGACCGCGACGACGTAGCGCATCTCACGGCGCAGCAGCATCTGCAGCATGGGGACGCCCGCCGTGCCGCCCGGCTCGCCGTCGTCGCCGGCCTTCTGCACGGAGGCGTCGGCGCCGATGACGTAGGCCCAGCAGTTGTGCGTGGCGTCGGCGTGCTCCTTGCGAACCGACGCGATGAAGTCCTGTGCCTCCTGCTCGGTGGCGGCCGGGGCGAGGGCGCACAGGAAGCGGGAGCGGTTGATCTCGATCTCGTGCACGCCCGCGCGGGCGACTGTGCGGTACTCGTCCTGCATCCGATCAGCGTATGCGGTGCCCGGGGGTGCCGGTCACGGGCGCGTGCGGGCGATGCGGCCACCGGCGGTCGGGCACGCGCGTGCCCGGGGCGGCTCGGCTCGCGCACCCGCACGCGCGCGTGCGCGCTACTTCTTCGGCCCGCGCGGCACGGTCAGCCAGGTCAGCAGCGCCGTGCCGGGGCCGAGGGCCGGCCAGCCGGTGCCGCGCCAGGAGAGGACGGCGACCGCGGACGTCGGGAACTTCGTCCGCACCCGCTCCAGCGTGTCGTCGAGACCGTCCCCGGCCAGTTCCAGGACCAGCTCCTCCAGACCGGGGTTGTGCCCGACGAGCAGCAGCGTCTCCACCTCGGCGGACGTCTCGCGGACGACCTCCAGCAGCTCCGGTGCGCCGGCCGCGTACAGCCGTCGGTCGTAACGCACCGGCGGCGGGGTGCCCCATTCGGCGGAGGCCAGCTCCCAGGTGCGGCGGGCGCGTACGGCTGTCGAGCACAGCGCGAGGTCGGGCAGGCAGTCGGCCTCGGCGAGGGCGCGTCCGGCGGCGGAGGCGTCGCGCAGACCACGCGGCGCGAGCGGCCTGGCACGATCCTCGACGCCCTCGGGCCGCGCGGACTTGGCGTGCCTCAGGACGACCAACCGACGCAGCGGACCCGCACCCGCCCGCGCGATCACGCGAGGCTCCCGAGACCGCGCGCGAGGTCGAGTGCCAACAGGCGGTCGGCGTAGACATATGTCTCGAAGCGGGCCCCGTCAGGCAGGTCCGGGGTGCTCTCCACGTCCCGCAGCACGTCCAGCACTGCGGGCAGGCCGAGGTCGTCCTCCCACGCGGAGCGCAGCCGCTCCCGCACCTCCTCGGGCACGGGCCGCGACGGCTGCCGCGCCCACGCGGCGACGGCCCGCCGCCACCGCGCCAACCGCCCGCCGGCCTCCTCCAGCGCGCCCGGGTCCAGCCGCACCGCCTCTCCACGTGGAACGGCGAGCAGGGCGAGCCGGAGAGCCGAGGGATCGGCGAGCAGGACGTCGAGGCGGGCGTCTTCCGACGAGGACGCACCCGCGCTCCGTCCGCTCACCGGCTCCTGCCCCGTCCACTCCACCGGTGCGACCCGCATCACGGGTCCGCTGCCGGAGGCGGCCGTGCGGTCGGCCGTCACCTGGATCGCCCGGGTCCTCGGCAGGCCCGGTGCGAGGTCGCGGGCGTCCTCGAAGGGGCGGACGGACAGGGCGGTCGCGGCGGCGCGGAGCCCGGCGGCGCGGTGGGGCGCGCTGAGGGTCGTCCAGACCGGGGTGCCGTCCAGTTCCAGGGCGCGGACCAGCAGGTCGGCGGTGAGCAGCACGCGCAGGGACGTCGCGTCGAGTCCGCAGGCGTGGGCCTCGACACGGGTCAGGCCGCGGCGGGCGGGCGCGGCGGGGACCAGCTCACCGGTTCGGGCGTCGAGGATGCGCAGCACGAGGTGAGCGTAGGCGGGCCGGCGGCCGTACGCGGGCATCTTGTGTCTGTTCAGGCCATGGTGGCGAGGGGGGGCAGGCCGGGGAATCCGGACCCGGCGCGCCGATGTTGCCCAGGCGAACAGTTCCCCGCAGCCCGAGGAGGCGGCCGTGTACGGCGACGAAGCGACGATCCGCAGGATCCTGACGGAGCTGGGCGACACCTGGGCGGTGGTCGGCCTGTCCGACAACCGGAGCCGGGCGGCGTACGGCGTGGCACAGGTGCTCCAGCGGTACGGCAAGCGGATCGTGCCGGTGCATCCGAAGGCCCGGACCGTGCACGGCGAGCGGGGCTACGCCTCCCTCGCGGAGATCCCCTTCGGCGTGGACGTGGTCGACGTCTTCGTCAACAGCGAGCTCGCCGGCGCGGTGGCCGACGAGGCCGTGACGAAGGGCGCACGGGCGGTGTGGTTCCAGCTCGGCGTCGTGGACCACGCGGCCTACAAACGTACCCGATCGGCCGGTCTGGACATGGTCATGGACCGGTGCCCGGCCATCGAAATTCCCCGTCTGGGCTAGCGAATCTAGCTTTCTACTCACAATTGAGCGCTGAATATTGACATTCCGACTAGGCATCTGACCTGTGACAAGACTGTGACCGAGCGTGCGGCCAAGACACCGGAGATCCCAGGTCAAAATTTGGTTAACACTCTTTTGCTCACTCGGAAAGCATCCCTAGCCTGTGGCCTCCTTGCTCGTTAATGCTGCGTATACGAACTGAGAGGCCACTTGACATGGCACAAGTCGACCAGGCTGCACCGGTAGCCACAAGCGACACCGGTGGTCTGCGACGCGACGTCGGACTCATTGGTCTGATGTGGGCCTCTGTTGGCTCCATCATCGGCTCCGGATGGCTCTTCGGTGCCGAGAAGGCGGTTGTGGCGGCCGGCCCCGCTGCGATCATCTCGTGGGTGATCGGAGCGGTGGCGATCGTGCTGCTGGCTCTCGTGCACGCCGAGCTCGGCGGCATGTTCCCGGTGGCCGGCGGTACCGCCCGCTACCCGCACTACGCCTTCGGCGGTCTGGCCGGTATGTCCTTCGGCTGGTTCTCCTGGCTGCAGGCCGCGACGGTGGCCCCGATCGAGGTCGAGGCCATGATCGGCTATGCCAAGCACTGGCACTTCGCCGACGGCTTCCAGCGTGCCAACGGCACGCTCACGGCCAGCGGCATCGCCGTCGCCGTTCTCCTCATGGCGGTGTTCGTCGCCGTGAACTTCCTCGGCGTCCGGATCCTCGCCCACACCAACAGCGCCGCCACCTGGTGGAAGATCGCGGTGCCGCTCGCGGCGATCTTCATCATCGCCATCGGCAACTTCCACCCGGGCAACTTCACCTCCGAGGGCTTCGCCCCGAAGGGTGCCGCGGGTGTGCTCGGCGCGATCAGCTCCAGCGGCATCATCTTCGCGCTGCTCGGCTTCGAGCAGGCCATCCAGCTGGCCGGTGAGAGCCGCAACCCGAAGCGCGACCTGCCGCGCGCCACGCTCGGCTCGGTGGCGATCGGCGCCGTGATCTACCTCCTGCTCCAGGTCGTGTTCATCGCCGCCCTGCCGCACGCCTCCTTCGCCAAGGGCTGGGCGAACCTGAACTACACGGGCATCAGCGGCCCCTGGGCGGGTCTCGCCACGCTGTGCGGCCTGGGCTGGCTGGCCTGGGTGCTGTACGCCGACGCGATCATCTCCCCCGGCGGCACCGGCCTGATCTACACCACGGCCACCTCCCGTATCTCCTACGGCCTGGCCAAGAACGGCTACGCGCCGAAGGCGTTCGCCAAGACGGACAAGCGCGGTGTGCCGTGGTTCGGCCTCGCGATCTCGTTCGTGACCGGTGTGATCTGCTTCCTGCCGTTCCCGAGCTGGCAGGAGCTGGTCAGCTTCATCACCTCGGCGAGCGTGCTGATGTACGCGGGCGCCCCGCTGGCCTACGGCGTCTTCAAGGACCGGCTGCCGAACCACGAGCGTCCGTACAAGCTGCCCGCCGGCAACATCATCTCGCCGCTGTCCTTCGTGGTCGCCAACCTGATCATCTTCTGGTCCGGCTGGGACACGCTGTGGCGCCTGGGCTGCGCGATCCTGATCGGCTACGTACTGCTCGGCTCCTACGCCTGGTACGCGATCGGCAAGAACCTGCCGGGCGCGCCCCGGCTGGACTTCAAGGCCGCGCAGTGGCTGCTGCCCTACCTGGCGGGCATCGGCGTGATCTCCTACTTCAGCACCTTCGGCGGTACCGGTGACCTGCCGCTGTGGTGGGACATCCTGGTCGTCTCGGTGTTCTCGCTCGTCATCTACTACTGGGCCAAGGCGACCGCCTCCGCGCCCGAGCAGATCGAGCGCGACATCGAAGAAGTCGTCGTCACCGACGCCCCCGCGCACTGACCCGCTCTCCCCTGGTGTCCCGTCGGCCGTTCGCGGCTGACGGGACACCGTCATAATGCGGGGATGATCTCCCCTTCCCCCCACGGCGACTCCGCGCGCGACGAACGCCACACGGTGGTCGTCGTGGGCGCCGGGCCCGCCGGGCTCACCGTCGGCAGCATCCTGCGGGCCGCCTCCGTCGACTGTGTCGTCCTGGAGACCGAGAGCCGGCAGTTCATCGAGACCCGGCCGCGTGCCGGGGTCGTCGAGCACTGGGCGGTGCGCGAACTGGACCGCCGCGGTCTGTCCGAGCGGCTCCCGGAACGGGCCGAGTCGCACGCCGCCTGCGAGTTCCGCTTCGACGGCGAGCGCCACCGCTTCGACTACGCCGCCCTGACGGGCAGTCGTCATTACGTGTACCCGCAGCCGTTGCTGGTGACGGACCTGGTGCGGGAGTACGCCGACGTACGCGGCGGCGACATCCGCTTCGGCGTGCGGGACGTCACGCTGCACGACCTGGACTCCGACCGGCCGGCGGTGTCGTACCGCTGCCCGCAGACGGGTGAACGGCGGCTGCTGCGCTGCGACTTCGTCGCGGGCTGCGACGGGGCGCGGGGGGTGAGCCGGGACGCGATACCCGCCGCGCGGAGGCGGATCGCGCGGCAGGACGACAACATCGGCTGGCTGGCGCTGCTCGCGGAGGTCCCGCCGTCGACGGACTGCGTGCTGTTCGGCATCCATCCGCACGGTTTCGCCGGGCAGATGCCGCGCAGCCCCGAGGTCACCCGGTTCTACCTCCAGTGCCCGCCCGGCGACGATCCGGGGAACTGGCCCGACGACAGGGTGTGGACCGAACTGCGCGAGCGGCTCGGCGCGGCCGGTGCACCTCCGCTCGCCGAGGGCCGGCTGACCGAGAAGCGCGTCCTGGACATGCACCACTACGTCGTCGAACCCCTCGTCCACGGGCGACTGTTCCTGGCCGGGGACGCCGGTCATCTGGTCGCGCCCATCGCGGCCAAGGGCATGAACCTCGCCCTGCACGACGCCTTCCTGCTCGGCGACGCGCTCACGGCGTACGTCACGAAGGGCGACGGCAGCGGCCTGGACGGCTACTCGGCGGCGTGCCTGCGCCGGGTGTGGGACTACCAGGAGTTCTCGCAGTGGCTGTCGGACATCTACCACGGTGTGGCGTCCGGCGATCCGTTCCGCGCCGGCACCACGCTGGCCCGGCTGCGTCGGCTGTTCACCTCGCCGGTCGCGGCGGCGGCCTTCGCCGAGCAGTATCTCGGGACGGCCGCCGCCTACTGACGCCCGGTGGGCTGCTCGGCGAGCAGGTGGTCCGCCGTCTTCAGCGCCTCCTCCACCAGTCTGCGCAGATGCCCGTGCGGGAGTGAGTAGACCACCCGGCGGCCCTCCTTGCGGGTCTTCACCAGTCCGGCGAGCCGTAGCCGACCCAGGTGCTGGCTGACGGCGGGACGGGCCGCACCACAGGCCTCGGTGAGGGTCGTGACGTCGGCCTCGTCGGTCGTCAGGGCGTGCAGCAGGGTGAGGCGGGTGCGGTCGCCGAGCAGGGCCATCAACTGGGCGGCGAGCGCGAACTGCTCCTCGCCCGGACTGCGCGGGTGCGCATGGTGCGCAGGTGACAGGTGCATGCGTGCGCTCATACGCACATAATGGTCCCGTGGGCGCCGCGCGTCCACTCCGCACACCGGAAGGGGACCCACGTGAACGACCGGCACGCACATCGGCACGGGTACATCCAGGGTCATGATCACGACCACGCAGGCGGCGCCCACGATCACACGGGCCACGCGCACGGTCACGGTCACGGTCACGAGGGCCACACCCACGACCGCGCGGATCATGCGCACGGCCAGGGCCACGCCGGTCACGTCGGCCACGCCCATGACCATGGGGACCATCCGCACACCACCGGCCTCCGCCACCGCCTCGCGCATCTGCTCACCCCGCACTCCCACGACAGCGCCGACAAGCTGGACCCGGCCATGGAGGCCTCGGCGCACGGGATGCGGGCGCTGTGGGTGTCCCTGGCCGTGCTGGGGGCGACCGCGCTGGCGCAGGCGGCCGTGGTGGCGGTCTCCGGCTCGGTGGCGCTGCTCGGGGACAGCGTGCACAACGCGGCGGACGCGCTGACCGCCGTCCCTCTCGGCATCGCCTTCGTGCTGGGCCGGCGCGCGGCGACCCGGCGGTTCACCTACGGCTACGGCCGCGCCGAGGATCTGGCGGGGCTGGTGATCGTGCTGACCATCGCCGCGTCGGCGGCCTTCGCCGCCTGGGTCGCCGTGGGGCGGCTGCTCGATCCGCGGCCGGTCGCGCACGTGCCGGCGGTCGCGGTCGCCGCGCTGGTCGGGTTCGTGGGCAACGAGTGGGTGGCGCGGTACCGGATCCGGGTTGGCCGGCAAATCGGCTCGGCCGCGCTGGTCGCCGACGGGCTGCACGCCCGCACCGACGGCTTCGCCTCGCTTGCGGTGCTGGTGGGCGCCGGAGGATCCGCCCTGGGCCGGCATCTCGCCGACCCGGTCGTCGGGCTGGCGATCACGGCCGCGATCGTGTTCGTGCTGCGCGACGCGGCGCGCGAGGTGTTCCGGCGGATGCTGGACGCCGTCGACCCGGCGCTGGTGGACCGGGCCGAGCGGGCGGTGCGGGACGTACCGGGCGTGCGCGAGGTGGGCGAACTGCGGCTGCGGTGGATCGGGCACCGGCTGCGGGCCGAACTCGCGGTCGTGGTGGACGGCGAGGCGACGCTGCGGCAGGCCCACGCGATCGCCGTGGAGACGGAACACGCCCTGCTGCACGCCGTACCGAGGCTTACGGCCGCCCTGGTGCACGCGGACCCCGCGCCGGCGCCGGGCGAGCGCGATCCTCACCTGGCTCTGGCCCACCATGTGACGGCGTGAGGGACAGATCCACTCGGGCGGAGACGGTTCCCCCCGGGCCAACCTGTCCTTCCGGCCCACCCCGCCCGGCGCTGCTCGCCCGGCCCGCCCCACGACGCTCGTCGCGCGCCCGGCCCGGCATTCCCGCGCGGCCCGCCCATCCCTGCCGGCCCGCGCTCCCCGTCCCGTCCGACCTGCCGATGTCCCGCCCAGCCCGACCCGCCCCCGGTTCTCGGCCGGCCGGTGACAGCGGTCCTCCGATCGCCGGTCTCAGGCGACCCCGAGCCCCTCCAGCACCACCGCGCCCGGCAGTTCCGCGAGGGCCTTGCCGGGCACCAGCAGCTTGCCGCGGCGGCGGCCGCTGCCGACGAGGACGTAGGGCAGGTCGACGACGGCCGCGTCGATGAACACCGGCCAGTCGGCGGGCAGTCCGACCGGGGTGACGCCGCCGTACTCCATGCCCGTCTCGCCGGTCGCCGTCTCCATCGAGGCGAAGGAGGCCTTGCGGGCGCCGAGCCGGCGGCGTACGACGCCGTTGACGTCGGCCCGGGTGGTGGAGAGCACCACACACGCCGCAAGGGTGGTCTCGCCGCCCCGCTTGCCCGCGACCACCACGCAGTTCGCCGACTGCTGCAGCAGTTCGCGGCCGTAGTGCTCCACGAAGACGGCCGTGTCGGCCCAGCGCGGGTCCGTCTCGACGTACAGGAGGCGGTCGGCGGGAACCGCGCCCCGCCAGTTGCGCACGGCGTCGGCGACCGGCGCGGTCAGCTCCTCGAGGCAGTCCGTGACGGGGGTGGCGGTGTCGAAGTCTCCGATGGGTGCGCGCATGTCCGCACGCTAACAGCCCGGGCGCGCGCGGTTCAGCGCACGGGCGGCACCGAGACGGCCATCACCATCTCCATCGGTACGTCGCCCTCGTTGCCGTAGGTGTGCGAGGTGCCGGCCTCGAACGTGGCGCTCGCGCCGGTCGGCACCAGGTGCTTGACGCCGTCCACGGTGAGGGTCAGTTCGCCCGCGGTGACGTGGACGAGTTCCACCGTGCCCACGGGGTGCGGCTCGGAGGGGCTCTGCTCCCCGGGCATCAGCCGCCAGTCCCACATCTCCAGCGGGCCGGGCGCCTCCGTGCCGGCGAGGAGGCGGTTGTAGCTGCCGGCGTCGGTGTGCCAGAGCCTTACAGCCTGTTCGGCGGGGACGATGCGGACGGTCGGGCCCTGCTCGTAGTCGAGCAGTGTGGTGATGCTGATGCCGAGCGCGTCACCGATCTTCACGACGGTGCCGATGCTGGGGTTCGTACGGGCCTGCTCGATCTGGATCAGCATGCCGCGGCTGACTCCCGCGCGGGCGGCGAGCGCGTCCAGGGTGAAGCCGCGCTCGGTGCGCCAGCGCTTGACGTTGCGCGCCAGGGACTGGGTCAGCAGGTCGAGGTCCGACACATCACGTCCATCGGGAAGAGGTCCGGGCCAGGCCCGGAGGGTCAGCTCCGGGAGTTCCGAAAGTCCAGTATTGAGGATGACAGAGTTCACTTCACTGAACTACGGTGAGGTGAACCCGATCGTTCATCAAACTGTACTGCGAGGCCGGCCGTGACAGCATTCTTCGCTCTGACCACCAGCCTTCTGTGGGGGCTGGCCGACTTCGGGGGCGGGCTGCTGACACGACGGACGCCCGCGCTGACGGTCGTGGTCGTCTCGCAGGCCATCGCGGCGGCCGTGCTGGGCGCGGTCGTCGTCGCGACCGGCGGATGGGGCGAGGCCGGGCCCCGCCTGTGGTTCGCCTTCGCCGCCGGGCTGGTGGGACCGGTCGCCCTGCTCTCCTTCTACCAGGCCCTCGCCCTCGGCCCCATGGGCGTCGTCTCGCCGCTCGCGACGCTGAGTGTGGCCGTGCCCGTGGGCGTGGGCCTGGTCCTCGGCGAGCGGCCGGGACTGCTCCAGGCCGCGGGCATCGCCGTGGCCGTCACAGGGGTCGTCCTCGCGGGCGGACCGCAGTTGCGCGGTGCACCCGTCCAGCGGCGGACGATCCTGCTCACGCTGGTCGCGGCACTGGGGTTCGGCACGGTCTTCGCTCTGATCACGGAGGCCTCCACCACCGTCACCGGCCTGTTCCTCGCCCTGTTCGTGCAGCGGCTGACCAATGTCGCGGTCGGCGGCGCCGCGCTCGCCGTCTCCGTGCGGCGGGGCGGCCGGGCGGTGCCCCAGGGCGGCTTCCCGTGGGCCTCACTGCCCGCGCTGGCCTTCGTCGGACTCGCCGACGTGGCCGCCAACGGCACCTACGCGGTCGCCGCCCAGCACGGCCCGGTCACCGTGGCGGCCGTGCTCGCCTCGCTGTACCCGGTGGTGACCGCCCTTGCCGCGCGCGGCTTCCTCAGCGAGCGGCTGCGCGCGATCCAGGCGGCGGGCGCGGGTCTGGCGCTGCTCGGCACCCTGCTGCTGGCGACGGGCTGAGTCAGCTCTCGGTCTCGAGTTGCGCGAGCCGGGCCACGTCGTCCTCGTCCAGTTCCGCCAGTGCCCGCAGCTGCTCCGGTGTCGTCCCCTCCGGGATCGGTACCGGTGCCGGGGTCCTCAGCGGCGGCTGCCACCCCTGGTCCGCCGTCCAGCGCCGGACGACCCGGGCGGGTGCCCCGGCCACCACGGCGTGATCGGGCACCGTGCCCCGCACCACAGCCCCGGCCGCGACGACCACGTTCCGGCCGATCCGGGCGCCCGGCAGGATCACCGCGCCGGTGCCGATCCAGCAGCCCGGGCCGATCTCCACGGGCTCCATGCGCGGCCACTGCCTGCCGATGGGCTGGTGCGGGTCGTCGTACGAGTGGTTGGTGGAGGTGACGTAGACGTAGGGGCCGAAGTAGCAGTCGCTGCCGATCACGACCGTCGTGTCCGCGATGACATGGCTGCCGCGGCCGAGGACCACGCCGTCGCCGATGCGCAGGATCGGCTCCGGCCCGAGGTCCAGGTCCGGCATCAGACCCGCGGTCAGCGTGACCTGTTCGGCGATGATGCAGTGCGCACCGAGGTGGATCCAGGGCTCGCCGAAGACCGTGCCGAGCGGGAAGGCGAGCCGGGTGGCTTCGCCGATCGAGCCGAACCTCAGGCGGCCGGGATGCTCGGCGGTGACGGAGCCCGTGCGTTGCGCCCACGCCCAGGCCGAGTGCACCACGCGCTGGGCGACGCGGCGGCGCCAGGACGAGAACGTGTTCTTGGGCTTCGGCACGCGCTTACGTTACTCATCGGTCGCCTCCGGCGAGAGGCCGGGCTGCTGTGATCTTTGCCCCAGCCCGTGACGTACCGTGCGGGTAGTCGCGGAGGCTGAGGAGACGGTGATGACACAGCAGGCGCTGATCGTGGGTATCGGCGGCAGGGAGCCGCGGGTCGATCCGGAGGCGTTCGTCGCGCCGACGGCTTGTGTGATCGGCGACGTCACGCTGCACGCGGGCGCCAGCGTCTGGTACGGCGCGGTGGTCCGGGGCGACGTCGAGAAGATCACCGTGGGGGCGCAGGCGAACGTCCAGGACAACGTCACCCTGCATGCGGACCCCGGGTTTCCGGTGCATGTCGGGGAACGGGTCTCCATCGGGCACAACGCCGTCGTCCACGGGGCGACCGTGGAGGACGACTGCCTCGTGGGGATGGGGGCGACCGTGCTCAACGGGGCCGTGATCGGTGCCGGATCGCTCGTCGCAGCCCAGGCGCTGGTGCCGCAGGGGATGCTCGTGCCGCCCGGGTCGCTGGTGGCCGGGGTGCCGGCGAAGGTGAGGCGGGAGCTCACCGAGGAGGAGCGGCAGGGGGTCACCCTCAACGGCACGCTGTATGCGGACTTGGCCGAGGCGCACAAGGACGTGCATCGCTAGCGCCTGTCGTCCGGCGACCACCGGTCGAGTGCGGCTCGTCGCGCCCACGCGACGGAGCCGCACATCGGTCCCACGCCCCGTTCGGGACGGTTCAGTCCCCGGCGCGCACCGGTTCCGCCTCTCGGTCCACCTGCCGCCGGGCCTTCTTCGCCTTGCGCTGGACGATCAGCATGGTGGCGAGGCCGAGGACCACAGCCGCCGCCAGCCCCACATACGAGAACTTCTTCAGCCAGCCTTCCGCGACCACGCCGACGTAGTACACGGCCGCCGTGGTGCCGCCCGCCCAGCAGATGCCGCCGAGGACGTTGGCGATCAGGAACTTCCAGTACGGCATGTGCAGGACGCCGGCGAGCGGGCCGGCGAAGATGCGCAGCAGGGCGATGAAGCGGCCGAAGAAGACTGCCCACATGCCCCACTTCTCGAACGACCGCTCGGCGGTCGCCACATGGCCCTCGCTGAAGTGCTTCGGGAATCTCTCGCCCAGCCAGGCCAGCAGCGGGCGTCCGCCCTTGCGGCCGATCGCGTAGCCGATGGAGTCGCCGACCACGGCGCCGGCGGTCGCGCACGCGCCGAGGACGACCGGATTGATGCCCGAGTGCTGGGAGGACATCAGCGCCGCAGAGACCAGGATGATCTCTCCTGGAAGCGGGATGCCCAGGCTCTCCACACCGATCACCAGGGCGACCACGGCGTACACGGCGGCCGCGGGCACCGAGTCGAGCCAAGCCTGGACGTGCACCGCGGGCTCCTCCCCTGTCGTCTTTCCCTGGCCGGTGGGGCACCGCATGCAAAGGGTGCCCCAAGGGAAGGCTACCCGGTCGACGGTGAACGGCGGCGCACGCGCAACCGCCCGGCGGCACCGTCCCGCCCCCGGTCCTTCGGTTTTCGGACATCCCCGTGTCACGCGGGTGGGGAAGGCTCCCCGCGGTTTCGCCCGACCCGCCTCCCCAGGTCCCCGCCGTGGGGCCCACTGCGGAAGGACGACGTCCCCGTGTCCTCACTTTCTCCGTCCCCCTCGCTCTCCGCCCCGCCGTACGTCCGGCCGGCGGATCCGCCGTGCTCGCGGACGGCGGATCCGCTTCCCGCCGCCTCGGCCGCGCTCCCCGGCCCCGGTCCCGGGACCACCCCCCGCCCGCGGTTCCTCCTCGGGGCCCGGCACCTGCGGCCGGCCCTTTGCCTGGCTCCGCTGTTGCTCGCCGCCGGCTGGGCGGTCGCCAACCGGCCGGTGATGTACGAGGGGGTACGGCGGCTGGTCGCAGCCGATCCCGGGTGGCTGCTGGCCGGGGCCGGTCTCACCGGCCTGAACTGTGTGGCGGCCGCCTGCGTCCGCCAGGGCGCACTGCCGGACCGGGTGCCGCCGAGGCTGCTGCTGGCCTCGCAGTTCGCCGCCGGCGCCGCCAACCACACGTTGCCGGGCGGACTGGGTGCGCATGCCGTCACCCTGCGTTTTCTGCGGGGCCAGGGGGTGCCGCCGGCCCGGGCCACCGCGTCGATCGGGCTGTACTCGCTGGCCAGGTCCAGTGCGAAGGCCATGGTGCTGCTGGTGTTCCTCGCGGCGTCCCCGGCCTGGCGGCGCCTCGGTGATCTGGTCCCGGACGGCCGACTGCTGGTCCCGGTCGCCGCGGTCGCCGGCGGGGCCGTCGTGGTGGCGGGGGTGCTGCTGACGGTCGTACGGCCGTTGCGGCGACCGCCCACCGGGCTGCTGCTGTCCGCACTCTCCGATGCCCGTGAGGTGCACACGCGGCCCTGCCGGGTGGTCGCGCTGTGGGGCGGGGCGGTGGCGATGCCGCTGGTGCAGGGGACCACGCTCGCCTGTGTGGGCGCCTCGCTCGGGTCGGGGTTGCCGTGGCACCACGCGGTGCTCGCCTGTCTCGCGGCGGGCACGGCCGTCGGCGCGGTTCCGGCGCCCGGCGGGCTGGCGGTCGACGCGGCGCTGGTGTGGACGCTGGTCGCCTTCGGCTGTGTACCGGCGACGGCCACCGCGACGGTCATCGGCTACCGGGTGCTGACCGACTGGGTACCGCTGCTGCCGGGCACGTTGCTGCTGTCGGCGCTGATCCGGGCCAAGGTGCTGTGAGTCCGGTCCGTTCATGACGAGCCGTCGGACGGCGGGCGCCGCACGGGCCGAGCCGACGGGGCAGCGGGCGCAGGAGGGCCGTTCCGGGCGCCGCCGACCTCGGCCGGAGCCGGGGCGCGGTGCCCCGACTCCGAGTCGGTGCAGCGATCAGGGGCCCGGCAACCGTCAGTTGAGCAGCGCGCCAACGGCCGGCGGCGCCGCGGCGACCGGACGCAGGACATGGTGCACCGCCCGTACCTCCCGGGCCGACGACACCGCATGGGGCGCCCACGGTCGATGACCGAGGGCCACCCGAGCGAACCGGGCCCTGTCCGAACCCCTCGACTCGCCCGCACCACGGCCGCCTTGCCGCTTCCCGGGCGAAATCTTCCCGTACGACGGCCCGCCGGCCCGCCCGTGGATGCGCCCTGGTGTCTGGCCCGCGGACGCTCCCGCCTCGCCACCGGTGCCTCCGCCCGCTGCGGCGCGGGTCCACCCTCCCCGGCCCGCCCCCGGTCGCGGCTCCCGGCGCCGGTCCGCCGTCACGCGGACTGACGGACCGTCAGTGACCGGGCCGAGCGCGAGATCCTCGCCCCGTGACAGCAGGACCTCGCCCTGCACGGTGAGGTCGTGGACCACCTCGCCGAGGTGCGCGAGGCGTCGGGGCGGCACGACGTTCTTCGCGCTGGAGCCGGCGGTGAGGCACAGGGAGGCGTCGGCGGCGCTGCGCAGCGACCCGTCGCCCTGGTACGACCATTGCTGTGCCGCGGCCGAGGAGCAGGGCGCGAGCCCGATGTCCGCGCCGGCCCGGACGGTGTCGCCTCGCACGTGAAGGCGGCGTCCGCAGGAGAGAACGCGCAGGCCGGCCCGGGCGACCGCGACGCCTTCTCCGGCCGAGGCGGCGGAGGGTGCGGTGGCGGGCAGGGTTCCGATGTCGCGCGGGTGCGTGGTGCGGCCGACGGGGGCGTTCCGGGTGGCGCCGGGCCCGCGGACACCGTTGTCCTCGGACCAGCTCCTGGCCACGAGGACGGTGGCGAGCAGCGCGAGCGAGGTCAGTCCGACGCCGATGACCACGGCCTTGCGCCGGCGGCTTCCAGAACCGGTGGTGCGGTGCCTGCCACCGGCGACCGGTGCCGCCGGGCCGGGCGCCGGGCCGCACGGAACCTCCTCGGCCGAACCGCGTCCGGGGCGTGAGTCGAGATAGCGGCGGGCGCCCCAGCCGAGCACGGTCTCGGCGAGCAGCAGGCCCGGACTGTCGTCGATCAACCCCAAGGTCTCGGCGGCGTGCCGGCAGTGCGCACAGGCCGTCAGATGCTGCCGCACGTCCGGCAGCAGGGCGCCGCCTCGCCGCAGGGGGATGTCCAGGAGCCGGTTGTGGAAGCGGCATTCCTTGGTGGGGGCGAGTTCCCGGTGGGCGCGTACGCAACCGGATCTGAATTGCTCGCGCGCCTGTTCCAGGGCGCCCGTCGCGGTGGCCGGGTCGATACCCAGCAGACCAGCGGGTATGTTTATCGGTTCCGCCTCCACCTCGGTGTGCCACAGAAGGCATTGCGAGGCGCCGGGAAGTGCCCGGAATGCGCGTTCGGCCAGTTGCCGTCTTTCCGGCGTTCCGGGCTTTGTCGCGCGCAGTCCGCGGCCTCCGGCGGTTTTGCGCAATTCCGGCAGCGTCGCGCAGGCCGCGTCGTCCGCCGCCCAGGCGCGGACGGTGTCGCGGACGGCGGCCAGCAGTTGCGGGCGCAGGGCGCCGCCGACGGCTCCGTCCGCCATCCGGCCGAGAACCTCGTGGAAGGCGGCGGTGGCGACGAGTTGGGCTGCGGGTCCCGCCGAGGTCAGACAGACGACGGCGTAGTCGCAGGCGGCCCGCCAGTGGCGGGCCAGCAGCAGGGCGACGGCGTGATGGCGGACGGTGTAGGGGCCGCCGAGGCCGGCGGCGAGATTGCGGTCGGACTCCCCGGGTGAACCGGGCAGCGGTGGATACGGCGGGCGCGGGGGGTGTGGGGACTGCACGGAACCATTTCCTTCCAGCCGCAGGACGGCATGCGAAATGCCGTCCTGTCGGAAAGCAGTGCCGATGTGGTGCATACCTGTCGGGCCGGCCTGGGCGTCGGACGCCCGCCTTTGCCCTCCCGCGGGAACGCTCACCTTCGCACAGGCGGCTCACGGGAAACAAGGAGTTCGATTGACCCGGCCTCAAAATCGGTGCAGCGCACAATAGTTACCGACGGTATCGCTTCCGTGGGACCGTTCCCACGTTTCTTTGGGCGCACTGTGCCGCCGGTACGTCGTCGCCATTCGCCGCCCCCCCATGGCGACACAACCCCCTTCATCGGCGCCGCCACGCGCCGTCAACGCGCCGACTCGTGTGCGAGGCGGAGGCCTTGATGCGGTCTCCCAAGGAGATCCAGGCGTTTCCCAGATCCGCGAACCTCCGCCCGAGCCCCCGGCCGCGGGGACACCGGCGGGGACCGGCGGCCGGCGCAGACGGCGTCAGGCGTTGCCGATGGCCGTCCGCGTGTCGCCGCCGGCCTTGTCGAGACGGCGGGTCGCCTCCTCGGCCGTGCAGTGGGCGAGGAGCATGACGACGGCGGTCTTGGCGTGGCCGTCGGCGGCCCGAAGCGCGTCGGCGGCGGTGTCGAGGTCGGCGCCGGTGGCCTGGACGACGATGCGGCGGGCCCGGTCGACCAGTTTCCCGTTGCCGGCCTTGACGTCGACCATGAGGTTTCCGTAGGCCTTGCCCAGACGCACCATCGAGGCGGTGGAGAGCATGTTGCAGACCATCTTCTCTGCGGTGCCCGCCTTCAGGCGGGTCGACCCCGTGAGGACCTCGGGCCCGGTGGGGATCTCGATCGGGATGTCGGCGTAGCGGCCGACGAGTGCGTCGCGGTTGCAGGCGACCGACACCGTGACGGCGCCCCGGGCGGCGGCGTGCCGCAACCCGCCGACGACGTAGGGCGTACGGCCGCTGGCGGCGAGCCCGACCACCGCGTCCCGGTCACTCACGCCGATCTCGTCCAGGTCGGCGACCGCCCGCTTCGGTTCGTCCTCGGCGCCCTCGACCGCCAGGACGAAGGCGCCCGGACCGCCGGAGAGCAGCCCCACGACCTGCCCGGGCGAGGTACCGAAGGTCGGCGGGCACTCGACGGCGTCGAGCAGGCCGATACGGCCGCTGGTGCCGGCGCCGATGTAGATCAGCCGCCCGCCGCGCCGCAGCGACTCGGTGATCGCCTCGACGGCGGCGCCGATCTGCGGGAGGGCGTCGCGCACCGCGAGGGCGACGGTCCGGTCCTCGTCGTTCATGACCGCGAGCAGTTCGGTGACCGGCATGCGGTCCAGATCGACGGTCCGCTCGTTGCGGGTCTCGGTGCCGAGTGTGCTGAGGTCCACGGCGCGGTCGTCCTTTCCCGGATGCTGGTGGTGCAGAGCAGTGTGGTGGTCAGTCGCCGGGCGCTGTGCGGCGCGGCGACGGCTGGCGCCTGCGGCGCTGGACCGCGCCGTAGGTCTTCTCCAGCGCCGCGGTCGTGGCCTCGTAGGACTGCTGGGCGACGCCGACGAACAGGCAGTCGATGAGTGCGAGTTGGGCGATGCGGCTGACGGTGGCGCCGGACCGGAAGGGCGTCTCCCGGGCGCAGGTCGTCAGCACGAGGTCCGCGCTCTCCGCGAGGGCGGAGCGCGGGACGTTGGTGAGGGCGATGGTGGTGGCGCCGCGTTCGGCGGCGGCCTGCAGGGGCTCGACGGTGTCCTCGGTCTCCCCGGAATGGGAGATGGCGAGGGCCACGTCGCCCGGACCGAGCAGGGCGGCGGCGGTGAGCGCGGCGTGCCGGTCGGCCCAGATGAATGCCACACGGCCGATGCGGTGCAACTTCTGGTGCAGGTCCTGGCCGACGAACGCGCTGGCGCCGACGCCGAAGATGTCGATCCTGCCCGCTCCCCCCAGGGCCTGAACGGCCCTGCCCAGCACGTCGACGTCCACTCCCGCCCCGGTGTCCTCCAGGGCACGCACCTCGTTGTAGACGATCTTGCGGATGATCTCGTCGAGGGTGTCGGTGGCGCTGATGTCGGTGCCCGGCGACGGGCGGTCTCCACTGAGGGCGTGCTCGCGGGCGGCGGCCGCGGCCAGCGCGAGGCGCAGTTGCGGGTAGTTGGTGATCTCTATCGCCCGGCAGAAGCGCATGACGGTCGCCACCGAGGTCTCGGCCCGCTCGGCGAGGGCACTGATGGACAGCTTCGCCGCCTGAGCCGGATCGGCGAGGACGGCCTCGGCCACGCGTCGCTCCGACGGCGCCAGGGACGACAGGGCCGTCCTGATGCGTGCCAGCGTGCCGGCGGCGGAGGCGTCCTCCGCGTGCCGGGCCGGTATGCGAGGTGGTTCGGTGCTGGCCATGGGACGTTCCTCCTGGCTGGGTGGCGTCACAGTAACCACGTGTCCCGCGGGTGTCAAAAATTTACGTATCCAATTGCGTGACGTTACTTATTGACATGTGAAGTCGGTCGTTCTGATACTCGCTGCACCGCGCTCCGCGCCGGTCACCTCGGCCTTCCGGCCGTCCGGGTGAGCTGCCGGAGGACGCATCCCGGATGACACGAAGGCGTGCCGTATGACAGCAGTAGTCGCGGTGGACCTGGGCAAGACCGGCTGCCGTGCCGCGTTGTGGAACGGCGGCGACGGTCCTGCCGGGCGGATCCACGAGGTGCCCGGAGCCCCCGGGCTCGCCGCCGAGAACGGAGTCGCGGCGGCCCGCACCGCCGTACTTGCCGCCGTGCTCCCCCTCCTCGAACACCGGCACGCGCCACGGCCTGCCGCGGTCTGCGTGGGGGCGGCGGGGGCGGCCGCAGCGCCGGAGGCCGCCCGGACGCTGGCCGGCCTGCTCCTCGACGACCTGCCCACGGACGAGGTGGCCGTCACCAGCGACGCCGTCACCGCCCACGCGGGCGCCCTCGGCTGCCGCCCCGGTGTGGTGCTCGCGATCGGCACCGGCTCCGTCGCCATCGGCGTCGGGAACGACGGGTCGTACGCCCGCGTCGACGGGTGGGGTCCCTGGCTCGGCGACGAGGGCAGCGGCGCCTGGATCGGCGCCGCCGGGCTGCGGGCCGCGCTGCGCGCCCATGACGGACGCGGCCCGGCGACGGCCCTGCTGGCCGCCGCCGCCGAACGCTTCGGCGACCCGGACCGGCTGCCGGTGGCCATCGGCCGCGACGGCAACCCCGCCCGCACCACCGCGTCCTTCGCGCCGGACGTCGCACGGCTGGCCGTGGTCGGCGACGTCGAGGCCTCGGCGATCATCCGGGACGCCGCCTGCGCGCTCGGCGAGGCCGTACTCGCCGCGGCGCGCCGCATCGGCGGCGACGCCCTCTCCGTCGCCCTCACCGGCGGACTCACCGGCCTCGGCGAACCGCTGCTGGGGCCGCTGCGCTCGGCACTGTCCCGCTCCGCGCTCCCCCTGCATGTGCGGCGCCCGCTCGGGCAACCGCTCGACGGCGCGCGCCTGCTGGCGCTGGACGCCCGCGCACCGCACGAGCCGCACGTCGTCCGCGTCCGGCGGTCGGCGCCCTTCTCCCCCGTCCCCACCCCGCCGGTGCCCCCGCCGGCCGTCGCTTAGGAGTGAGCGTGCGTCAACTCGACCTCGTGGTGGTCGTCGTCTATCTGGTGGCGATCGCCGTGATCGGACTGCGCCTGGCCGGCCGGCAGAGCACCTCGAAGGACTACTTCGTCGGCGAGGGCCGCATGCCGTGGTGGACGGTCTCGTTCTCCGTGGTGGCCACCGAGACCAGCGTGCTCACCGTCATCAGCGTGCCCGGCGGCGCGTACAGCGGGCAGGGCTTCGGGAACGTCGAACTGGCCCTCGGCTACGTCATCGGCCGCGTCGTCGTGGCCACCGTGCTGATCCCCCTGTACAAGCGCGGCGGCTTCGTCAGCGCCTACCAGTACCTGGGCAGCCGATTCGGGCTCAGGCTGCAGGGGCTCGCCTCGGTGACGTTCGTCTTCACCCGGCTCCTCGCCGAGGGCGTCCGGCTGTTCGCCTCCGCGATCCCGATCAAGCTGCTGCTCGACGAGTTCGGGGTGCACGCGAGCTACCGACTGATCATCATCGTGCTCACAGCGATCACCGTCGTCTACACCTACCTCGGCGGCATCAAGGCCGTCATCTGGACCGACGCCATCCAGATGGCCCTGTACCTGGGCGGCGCGATCCTCGCCATCGCCGTGCTGTCCGGCCACGTCGGCGCCGACGGCTTCTCCAGCGCCCTGCACTCGGACCACTTCCGGCTGTTCGACACCGACTTCACCCTGGCGCACGTCCTGACCAGCCCGTTCGCCCTGCCGACCGCGATCATCGGCGGCGCGATCTTCGCGATGGCCAGCCACGGCTCGGACCAGCTGATCGTCCAGCGCGTCCTGGCGACCCGCTCGCTGCGCGACGGCCAGAAGGCCATGATCGCCTCCGGTGTCTTCGTCACCCTCCAGTTCGCCGCCTTCTCGCTCGTCGGCGCCCTGCTGTGGTCGTACGACAAGGGCAAGGACTTCAAGTCCCTGGGCCTGACCAGCTCCGACAACCTCTACCCGCAGTTCATCCTGCACGGGCTGCCGGTGGTGATCTCCGGTCTGCTCGTGGCGGGCATCCTCGGCGCCGCGATGGGCTCGCTGTCCTCGGCCCTGAACTCCATGTCGAACTCGACGGTCGCCGACATCATCCACAGCTTCTTCCGCGGCACGCCGTCGGAGGAGTCGCTGCTGAGGCTCGCCCGCGTGATGACGCTGGTGTGGGCGGTGCTGATGGCGGTATTCGCCTGTGCCTTCAGCACCAGCACCGGCAACGTCTATCTGACGGGTCTGACGATCGCGGGCTACACCTACGGCGCCCTGCTCGGCGCGTTCCTGCTCGGGCGTCTGGTCCGGCGCGCCAACGAGGTCGACTCCGTCGCCGCGTTCCTGGTGACGGTCGGCGTGATGACGTACGTCGTGCGCAGCGTCAAGATCGACGTCCACGTGGCCGGTGTCACCGTGCCGACCGCCATCGCCGCCCAGTGGCTGGTGCCGATCGGCGTGGTCGTCACCCTGGTCGTCGGCGGCCTGGCGAGCCTGCTCCACCGCGCCTCCGAGGCCGCCGCGATCCCGGCGGCCGAGGACGGAACGGGCTCCGGCACCGGCCGCGTCGCCACCGCCGCCGGCACCGACTGACGGCGCGCCCGTCCCACCCGGTGCGGGGCCTCAGCAGCCCCGGACCCGCACCCCCGACACCCGAGGGAGAAGCCATGCCACTGCGTCGACCGACACCGCCCGCGCGGCGGACTCGGCACCGGGAGGCGCCGTGCGCGTGATCGGGCTGATGTCGGGCACCTCCTACGACGCCATCGAGGCCGCAGCCGGGGACCTCGCGCTGGACGGCGACACCCTGCTCCTGCGGCCCCTCGGTCACCTCTCCGCGCCCTACCCGGACGAGCTGAGGGACCTGATCGGCTCCACCCTGCCGCCGTCCACGACGACCACGCAGGCCGTCTGCGCCCTGGACACCGGCGTCGGCCAGGCCTTCGCCGACGCCGCCGGCCGTGCGCTGCGCGAGCTGTGCGAGGACAGCGCCGACCTCGTGGTCTCGCACGGCCAGACCGTGCACCACTGGGTCGAGGACGGCACCGTCCGCGGCACGCTCCAACTCGGCCGACCCGCCTGGATCGCCGAGGCCACCGGGCTCCCGGTCGTCTCCGACCTGCGCAGCCGGGACGTGGCCGCGGGCGGGCAGGGCGCCCCGCTGGTCGGCATGACCGACGCTCTTCTGCTGCGCGCCCTGCCCGGCACGCCGGCCGCGCTGAACCTCGGCGGCATCGCCAACGTCACCGTCCTCGCACCCGACGCCGAACCGCTGGCCTACGACACCGGCCCCGCCAACGCCCTGCTGGACGCGGCCGTACGGCACTTCACCGCCGGCGCCGCCACCTGTGACAAGGACGGGCGCAGGGCCGCCACCGGCCGGACCAGCCCCGGACTGCTGCGCGTCCTCCTCGACGACCCCTACTACCGCAGGCCCGCCCCGAAGAGCACCGGCAAGGAGCACTTCCACCTGCCCTACCTGCAAAGGGCGCTGGAGGCGGTGCCCACCCCTGACCCCGACGACGTCCTGGCCACCCTGACCCGGCTCACCGCCGTCACCGTGGCCGACGCCTGCCGCGTCCACGGGGTCACCGAACTCGTCGTCTCCGGCGGCGGCACCCGCAACCCGGTGCTCATGCGCATGATCGGCGAGGAGTTGCCCGGCGTACGACTGCGGCCCAGCGACGACCTGGGTCTGCCCTCGGACGCCAAGGAGGCTCTGGCCTTCGCCGTCCTCGGCTTCCTCACGGTCCACGGACTGCCCGGCACCCTGCCCTCGGGCACCGGCGCCCGCCGGGCCACGCTGCTGGGCAGCATCACTCCCGGTGCGGCGCCGTTGCGCCTGCCCGAACCCGCCGTACGGCCACCGCGCCTGCTGCGCGTCGACCGCCCCGCCGACTGAACGGCCGCGGCGCGGATCCACGAGCCCCACCGCCGCCACACCACGAGCCCCGGAGCGGGCCGCCGGTCTCCCGGAGCTGCCGGCCTGGTGCGTCGGCCACCCGTCCCGGCGACCACCGACGTGCCCCGCCGGGTCTCCGCAGCGCACGACGCGTCGCCGTACCTCTTCATGCCGCGGGCCGTCGTGCGCGTCGGCGGCTCGCCCCTGCCGCCTCAGCCGTTCAGCCGCAGCGTCCACACCACCGTCATCTCACCGGTGACGGCGCCGTCCTCGCGCCGTACGGCGATGTCGACCGGAAACTCCGGCCGCCCACCGGCGTCGAGTTCGGCGACGACCTCCGACGCCGAACGGCCCAGGGTCGCCGTGGCGGTCACCGGCCCCATCGCCAGCTTCTTGTAGGCGATCTCGGCCCGTACCGCGAGCGGCACCGCGCGCGAGAGCTGGTCGCCGAAGGCCGTGAGCACGATGGCACCACTGGCGGACTCGGCCAGCGTGAACATCGCGCCGGCATGCGGGCCGCCGATGTGGTTGTGGTAGTCCGGCTGGTCGGGCAGCCGCAGCACGGCACGCTCCTGGCCGACCTCGACGAACTCCAGGTTCAGGGTCCGCACCATCGGAACGGCGGCGGCCAGCATCTCGCCCATCGAGGCGTTCTCAACTGTCATGGACCAGATGTTACTGACGAGTAGGGGAACTGGCCAGCCCCGCACGCTCCACACTGACCAGCGGGAACCGCCGCCCGCCCCTCTTCGCTACGAGCCCGACGAGGGCCGGTGACCGAATCGTGTCCGGGGCCGCACTAGGGTTACTGGCCATGTGGCCAGATCAGCAGCCGCCAGGGGGCGCGCCGAACCCGCAGAACAACCCGCAGCAGAATCCGTATCAGCAACCGGGTTACCAGCAGCCGAACCCGTACCAGCAGCCGGGATACCAGCAGTATCCGCAGGCCGGCCCGTACGGTCAGCCGCCGCAGTGGGGGCAGCAGCCCACCGCGCCCGTCCCGCAGCCCCCGCAGCAGGGCGGCGGCCGCACCAAGCTGATCGCGGTCGTCGCGGCGGCGGCGGTCGTGGCGACCGCCGCGGTGACCGGCTATCTCGTCCTGGGGAAGAAGGACAAGAGCGACCAGGCCGACGGCAAGAACGGGCAGCACGCGAGCCGGCCGCCGACGTCCCAGCCGACGGCCGGTGGCTCGGCGACCGACGATCCGCGCGGCACCGGGACCGAGAAACCGACCGTCCCCGGCTGGAAGGTCGTGGTGAACCCCAAGTGGGGCGTCGCCTACGACGTGCCCGCCGACTGGCAGGTGCAGTCCCCGGGTCTCAGCATCGGCTTCGACTTCCCCAAGAGTGAGAAGGACACGGGCATCATCATGTCCGGTACCGCCGAGTTCCGGCCGAAGTGGTGCACTTCCGACGACGACAAGGACGGCCGTACCGAGGACACCGCGCTCGGGGTCACGGGCGTCAAGGGCGCCAACGGCGCCAAGGACACGGACGAGATCGCGATCAACACGCCGGCCTGGTGGGTCTACGGTGGCTACACCCAGCCCGACAAGAAGAGCATCTCCTGGGACAAGAAGGCCACCGCCTTCACCACGGACTCGGGCATCAGGGGCAGCTACGCCTGGGCACAGTCGACGCACACGCCGAAGAAGGGCAAGTGCATCAGCGACGGCAAGGCACTCACCTTCGGCTTCCAGAACTCGGCGCACGACTATGTGTCGTTCAACTTCTACGGGGCCACGGGCGTCAACGGTGAGGTGCCCAAGGCGACCGTCCTGAAGGTCCTGCGCACGGTCCGGCTGCACGGAGACCCGACCAACGAGTGAGCACGCGTGGCGCGCGCGGGAAACCGATTGCCCGCGCGCGACGCAGGGACGACAGTCACCCGGTGAACCAACCCTCTCTCCCAAACGGCCCGCGCAGACCCTCCTGGGGGGCCGCAACTACTCGCTGCTGACGGCCGCGGCCGTCGTGACCGGCCTCGGCGCGAACAGCTCGCTCATCGCCGCTGCGTTCGCCGTGCTGGACGCGGGCGGCGACGGCGGCGACGTGGGGCTGGTCGCCGCATCGCGCACCGTGCCGTTGGTGGTGTTCCTGCTGATCGGCGCGCGCTCGCGGACCGGCTGCCCCGGCAGCGGGTGATGGTCGCCGCGAACGCCCTCAACTGCCTCTCCCAGGGCGCCTTCGCCGCACTCGTGCTGACCGGTGAGCCCCGGCTGTGGCAGATGGTGCTGCTCAGCACGCTCGGCGGCACCGGTCAGGCGTTCTTCGGCCCGGCGGCCGAGGGCATGCTGCTGTCCTCCGTGGAGGGCGACCAGGCGGGCCGGGCGTTCGCCGTGTTCCGCATGGCCACGCAGGGCGCGGCGCTCGGCGGCGCGGCACTGGGCGGCGCCCTGGTCGCTGCCGTCGGCCCCGGATCGGTGCTCGCGCTCGGCTCCGCGGCCTTCGCCGTCCCGGGCGCCCTGCGCTCCTTCCTCGACGTCGGCCACATCCCGGCGCGCGCCCCCGGCGAGGGCATGCTGGCCGATCTCCGCGACGGCTGGCGGGAGTTCGCCGGCCGCCCCTGGCTGTGGGGCATCGTCGTACAGTTCTCGATCGCCAACGCCGTGGTCGGCGCGGCCGAGGCGGTCTACGGCCCGCTGGTCGCCCGTGCCCACTTCGGCGGCGCGGGCCCCCGGGGCCTGGCCCTGGCCGCGTTCGGGGCGGGCACGGTGGCCGGCGCCGTGCTGATGACCCGCTGGAAACCCCGCCGCCCGCTCCTGGCCGGCACCCTCTGCGTCTTCCCCCTGGCTCTGCCCGCCGCCGCCCTGGCCGTACCGCTGCCGGCAGGCCCGCTGGACGCGGTGGTGTTCGCGGCCGGTACGACGGTGGAGGTGTTCGGGGTGTCCTGGATGACCGCGCTGCACCAGGAGATCCCCGAGGAGAGGCTCTCCCGGGGCTCGGCGTACGACTGGTTCGGGTCGGTCTCGCTCATGCTCGTCGCCACCGCGCTCGCCGGGCCCGTCGAGAACGTCTTCGGCCGTCCGGCAGCGCTGCGGGGGGTGTGCCGGGCTGGTCGTGCTGGTGACCGCGCTGGTGCTGCTGGTCCCGGACGTCCGCACGCCGACCCGCCGCACGCGGCGGGTGACGGTCTCCCCGGCCGGGTCAGCCGATGCCGAACGCCCCGTCGGGGGGCTCGGGTGAGGGCACGGCGTCGGCGTCCTCGACCGGTCGCGCCGAGCCCGTGAACTCGCTGATCGTCGCTCCGTGTTCGACCCGCGCCGGAAAGACGTCCGCCGCGGTGCGGCGAGCCAGCGCGGCCGTGTCGAGGGGCCGGTGCGAGGCGACCAGCACCGCGTTCCCGAACCGCCGGCCGCGCAGCACCCCGGGCTCGGCGATCAGCGTCAGCTCCTCGAAGACGGCGGCGAACGTGGCCAGTTGGGAGCGCAGGAAGGCGAACGGCGCCGCATCCGCGAGGTTGGCCAGATAGACCCCGCGGGGCCGCAGCACCCGCTCGGCCTGGCGGGCGTAGGCGAGCGTGGTCAGATGTGCCGGCACCCGGGACCCGCCGAAGACGTCGGCGATCAGCACATCGGCGTGATCGTCCGGCGCCGCCTCCAGCCAGGTCCGGGCGTCGGCGGCGTGCAGCGCGATGCCCGAGCCCCGCGGCAGTGGCACATACTCGGTCACCAGCTCCAGCAGCCCCCGGTCGGCCTCGACGACGTCCTGCCGTGAGCCCGGCCGGGTGGACGCCACATACCGGGGCAGCGTCAGCGCCCCTCCCCCGAGGTGCAGCACATCCAGTGGGCGCCCCTGCTCGGCGACGGCGTCCAGCGCATACCCGAGCCGCCGCGCGTACTCGAACTCCAGGTGCGCCGGGTCGTCCAGATCGACGTACGACTGCGGCGCGCCGTCGACCGTGAGCAGCCACGCCCGCTCGCGATCGACGTCGGGCATCAGCTTGGCGGTGCCCTGATCGGTGGTCCGGGTCACGGGTATCTGCTCGGTCACAGGTTCATTGTGGCGCGCCCGGAAGGCGCGCGGGGACCTGCGCGACCGGCCACGACGCGCCGGCACGTCCCCACGCCCTGGAACGCCTAGGGAACGACGGAGCCGACCGTGCCCGCGCCCACGGTCCGTCCGCCCTCACGGACGGCGAACCCGAGCCCCGGCTCCAGCGGCACCTCCCGCCCGAGCTCGACGGTCGTCTCCACCGTCTCGCCGGGCCGGGCCACGGCCACCTGGCCGAGGTCGACGTCCCCCACCACGTCCGCGGTACGGATGTAGAACTGCGGCCGGTATCCGGTGGCGACCGGTGTGGTACGACCGCCCTCGCGCCCCGACAGCAGGTACACCCGGGCGGTGAACCGCCGGGCGGGCACCAGGCTCCCCGGAGCCGCCACGACGTGGCCGCGCCGCACGGCGTCCCGCGGCACGCCCCGCAGCAGCACCGCCACGTTGTCCCCGGCCTGCGCCTCCTGCATCGGCTTGCCGAAGGTCTCGAGCCCGGTGACGACGGTCTCCACGTCGGCGCCGAGCACCGCCACCCGGTCCCCCAGGCGGAGCGTCCCCCGCTCCACGGCACCGGTGACGACCGTGCCCCGCCCGGTGATGGTGAGCACGTTCTCCACCGGCAGCAGGAACGGCGCGTCCAGGTACCGCTCCGGCATCGGCACATAGGTGTCCACCGCGTCGAGCAGCGCCTCCACGGCCGCCGTCCAGCGCGGGTCGCCCTCCAGGGCCCTCAGCCCCGAGACCCGTACGACCGGTACCGCGTCGCCCGGGTAACCCTGGGACGTGAGCAGGTCGCGGACCTCCAGCTCGACGAGGTCGATCAGCTCCTCGTCGTCGGTGCCGTCGGCCTTGTTGAGCGCGACGACGATGTGGTCGACGCCCACCTGCCGGGCCAGCAGCACGTGTTCGGCAGTCTGCGGCATGATCCCGTCGAGCGCGGAGACGACGAGGATCGCCCCGTCGAGCTGTGCGGCGCCGGTGACCATGTTCTTGACGTAGTCGGCGTGACCCGGCATGTCCACGTGGGCGTAGTGCCGGGTGTCGGTCTCGTACTCGACGTGCGCGATGTTGATGGTGATGCCGCGCGCGGCCTCCTCGGGGGCCCGGTCGATGCGGTCGAACGGCACGAAGGTTCCGGTGCCGCGCTCGGCGAGGACCTTGGTGATGGCCGCGGTCAGGGTCGTCTTGCCGTGGTCGACGTGCCCCATGGTGCCGATGTTCAGGTGCGGCTTGGTGCGCACGTAGGCCGTTTTGGACATGGCTGTACCTCGAAGCCTCTCAGGCGTGGAAGGGTGCGGGACCCCGAGGACTCGCCGACCCTCCCCCCGCGGGGTCCGCCGGTCGTTCCGGAGAGGGTCAGCTTCGGGCGCCGTCGACGGCGGCCATGAGGATCTGGACGGCAGCCTTCGGCGCATCCGCGACGGCGGATGCTGCGAGGAGGAAGGCGTACCGGAACATGGGGTCGATCATCGCCGAGCGGCGGTACGACGTCGAATGGTTTTCGGCACGGTCGAGCCGAGGCGGGTTCAGGCGCCGATGTTCTTCAGCGCCTCCCGGACGGTCAGCGGCGCGAACCGGCCCCGCTCCCGCGCCAGGAAGGCCCGTACGGCGTCGGGGTCGGTCTTGGCGTACTCGCGCAAAGCCCAGCCGATCGCCTTGCGGACGAAGAAGCCGGGATGCCCGGACTGAAGCAGGCAGTAGCCGAACAGCCGGTCGGTGTCGGTGGTCTCCTTGCGGGCCAGCTGGTGCAGCAGGGCCGCGCGCGGCGGCCACAGACCGGCGTCGGTGATCCAGGCGTCCATGTCGGCGGTGAGCGCGGGATCGGCGGCGACCAGGCGTCCGATCACGTGCGCGGCGAGCGGGTCGACGGTGTCCCACCAGGAGTCGGTCGTGACGAGGTGCCGCGTCACCGGCAGGAGGCCGGAGGAGCACCGACCGGCGTACCGGCGCAGAAAGTCCACCGCGAAGTAGTGGTACTCGCGCTCGGGCAGCGCCCAGCAGCGCAGCGCGATCGCGGTGCAGTCGGCCTCGTCCGGGCGCGGGGTGCCCGCGAGGGCCGTGCGGGTCAGGGCGCGGCGGGCCGGGGCGGGGATGCCGAGGAAGGGCGCCACGCCCTTCATGTACGCCCGCATCGGGGCGGCCCGGCCGGGGTCGGCGGCGGCCGTGAAGGCGGCCGTCACCCGGTCGACAACGGTGTCCGCGAGGGCACTGCGCGGCACGTGCGGCGGGGCCGTCCGTGTGACGGTCATGCACGGACGATACTATCGAACACAGGTTCATCTCTGCGCCGCCGACCGCTGCACAGCCGCTGCCCGACGCCGGTTGCACCCCTTTCCGTGGCGGCGTTACCTGGAAGTACCGGTGGTGTAGCGGGCGGAGGTGACACAGGTGAAAGCCGTCGTCTACGAGGAACCCTTCAGTGTGGTGGTGAAGGACGTCCAGGATCCCGGGATCCAGCATCCGAACGATGTGCTCGTACGCGTCACGTCGACCGCGATATGCGGCTCGGACCTGCACATGTACGAGGGCCGCACCGCGGCCGAGTCGGGCATCGTCTTCGGGCACGAGAACCTCGGCGTCATCGAGGAGGTCGGCAACGGCGTGACCTCCCTGTCCAAGGGTGACCGGGTGGTGATGCCGTTCAACGTCGCCTGCGGGTTCTGCAAGAACTGTCTCGCCGGGAAGACCGGCTTCTGCCTGACGGTCAATCCCGGATTCGCCGGAGGCGCCTACGGCTATGTGGCGATGGGCCCGTACAAGGGCGGCCAGGCCGAGCTGCTGCGGGTGCCGTACGCCGACTTCAACTGTTTGAAGCTGCCCCCGGGCGACGAGTTCGAGACGGACTTCGTGCTGCTCGCCGACATCTTCCCGACGGGCTACCACGGCTGCGAACTCGCCCGGGTGTCCCCCGGTGAGAGCGTGGCCGTCTACGGCGCCGGACCGGTGGGCCTGATGGCCGCCTACTCCGCACTGCTGCGAGGTGCGGCGAAGGTGTTCTCCGTCGACCGGGTGCCCGAGCGGCTCGCCAAGGCGGAGGAGATAGGAGCCATCCCCATCGACTTCACCAAGGGCGACCCGGCGGAGCAGATCAAGGAGCAGACAGGAGGTGAGGGAACCGACAAGGGCGTCGACGCCGTCGGCTACCAGGCCCAGGCCCACGACGCCAGCCACGAGGAACCGGCCATCGTCCTGAACGCGCTGGTCGAGACGGTACGGCCGACGGGCATGCTCGGTGTGCCGGGCCTGTACGTACCCTCGGACCCGGGCGGCCCCGACGAGCACGCCAAGCACGGCCAACTGCTGGTCTCCATCGGCAGGATGTTCGAGAAGGGCCAGCAGATGGGAACGGGCCAGTGCAACGTCAAGCAGTACAACCGCCAGTTGCGCGACCTGATCATCGCCGGGCGGGCCAAGCCCAGTTTCGTGGTCTCCCACGAGCTGCCGCTGGAGCAGGCTCCGCAGGCGTACGAGAAGTTCGACAAGCGGGTCGAGGGCTACACGAAGGTGGTACTCCACCCGGGTCACGCGCTCGCCGCGTGAGCCGAGCCCGAGAAGACCGCGAGGCACAGGGGTCCGGGCGCGCCACGCGCCCGGCCCTTCGCGGCCTCCCCGGCGACGATGACACGCGTTCGTCGGTTAATGTCACCGGATGCTCGATGCCACCCGCTCCGGCACCGTCACGGCCTCTCCCAAGGCCGCCGCCGCGGAGTTCGTCGCTCCCGTGTCTCCCCTGCCCCGCCTCGGGTTCGCCGGACGGTGCGCGCGGGCGCTGGTGTCTCCGTACGCGCGGCTGTCGCTGTTGCTCGCCCTGCTCGCCGGTGCCGCCACGTGCGTGCTCGCCTTCGAGCCGCAACGGCTGCTGACGCACGGGTGGCCGCCGCAGCTCGACGGGACCGCGGCGGCCGTGGTGTTCACGGTGGCGTACGGGTTGTGCACCGTGGCGTTCGTGCCGCGCCCGGTGCTCAACCTGGCGGCGGGCGCGTTGTTCGGTTCGCAGCTCGGGCTGGCGACGGCGCTCGTCGGCACGGTGCTCGGGGCGGGCGTGGCGTTCGGGCTGGGTCGGGTGCTGGGGCAGCGTGCGTTGCGCCCGCTGCTGCGGGGCCGCTGGCTGAAGGCGGCCGACGACCGGCTCAGCCGGCACGGGTTCCGGTCCGTGCTGGCGGTCCGGCTCCTTCCCGGCGTGCCGTTCTGCGCGGCGAACTACTGCGCGGCCGTCTCCCGCATGGGCTGGTGGCCGTTCCTGCTGGCCACGGCCGTCGGCTCGATCCCGAACACCGCCGCGTACGCCGTCGCGGGGGCCCGCGCATCCGCGCCGACCTCGCCCGCCTTCCTCATCGCGCTGGCCTGCATCGTCGTACCGGCGCTGCTGGGCGTGGCCGTGGCCCGGCGCACGCGCCATCGGCTGCGGGGCCGGTAGGGGTCACTCCGGTCGGACGCCTTCGAGGACCATGGCGTTCGCCAGCCCGCCCGCCTCGCACATCGTCTGCAGGCCGTAGCGGGCACCGCGCTCGCGCATGGCGTGGACCAGGGTGGTGGTCAGCCTTGTGCCGCTGGCGCCCAGCGGGTGGCCGAGGGCGATCGCGCCCCCGTGCACATTGACCCTGGCCGGATCGGCGCCGGTCTCCTTCTGCCAGGCGAGCACCACGCTGGAGAAGGCCTCGTTGACCTCGAACAGGTCGATGTCCGCGAGCTTCAGGCCGGCCCTGTGCAGCACCTTCTCGGTCGCCGGGATCACCCCGGTGAGCATCAGCAGCGGGTCGGAGCCGGTGACGGCGAAGCTGTGCAGGCGGGCGAGCGGGCGCAGGCCGAGACGGGCCGCGGTGTCGCCGGAGGTGATCAGCACGGCGGAGGCGCCGTCGTTGACGGGGCTGGCGTTGCCCGCGGTGACGTTCCACTCGATCTGCGGGAAGCGCTCGGCGAAGGCGGGGTCGTGGTAGGCGGGCTTGAGACCGGCGAGGATCTCCGGGGTGCTGCCGGGACGGACGCACTCGTCGCGGCCGACGCCGTCCAGCGGCGCGACCTCCGCGTCGAACGAGCCGGCCTGCCAGGCGGCGGCGGCCTTGCGGTGCGAGGAGACGGCGAACTCGTCCATCCGCGCCCGGGTCAGCGACCACTTGGCGGCGATCAGCTCCGCGCTGATGCCCTGCGGGACCAGGCCCTCGGGGTAGCGCTCGGCGACGCCGGGCCCGAACGGGTCCTTGCCCGCGGGCACGTTGGACCACATCGGCACCCGGCTCATCGACTCCACGCCGCAGGCGATCACCAGGTCGTAGGCGCCGGAGATCACGCCCTGCGCGGCGAAGTGCACGGCCTGCTGGGAGGAGCCGCACTGGCGGTCCACCGTGGTCGCCGGGACCGTCTCGGGGAAGCCGGCGGCGAGGACGGCGTACCGGGTGGTGTTCATGGCCTGCTCGCCGACCTGGTCCACGGTGCCGCCGATGACGTCGTCGATCAGCGCCGGGTCGACGCCGGAGCGCTCGACGAGGGTGCGCAGGGTGTGGGCGAGCAGCTGCACGGGGTGGACCTGGGCGAGGGAGCCGTTGGGCTTGCCCTTGCCGATGGGGGTGCGTACGGCTTCGACGATCACTGCGTCGCGCATGGCGGGGCCTCCTTGGCCGCCTGGCTGCTCGCAGCGGGCTACGGCAGCTACCAGTGAGTAGGGAATCCGAACTCACCATAGCTCGCTCAATTTGAAAATCAAACCCTCATCTAGACTGGGTTCCATGGCCGCCACGAAGGACCCCCGCCCCTGCTCCATCGCCGACGCCCTCGCGGTGGTCGGGGAGAAGTACTCGCTGCTCGTGCTGCGCGAGGTGTGCCTGGGCAACGGCCGCTTCGACCAGCTCGTGCGCAACATCGGCGCCCCGCGCGACATCCTGGCCGCGCGGCTGCGCCGGCTCGTGGACGCCGGGATCCTCACCAAGCGCCTCTACAGCGAGCGCCCGCAGCGCTTCGAGTACCAGGCCACGCAGGCGGGCCTGGAACTGCAACCGGTCCTGATGACGCTCAAGGAGTGGGGCGACCGCCACATCCGCAAGGGCATCGACCTCCCCATGTCCGTCGAGCACAGCTGCGGCCGCGAACTGGTCCCGGTCGTCACCTGCCGGGCGTGCGGCGAGGAGGTGCACTCCGAAGACCTCACGGCACGTCCGCAGGCGCCGGGGTGGACGATCACCGGACCGACGGCGGCGTAGCCGCTCCGCCGGGCGGCGCCGGCCGGCCGAGGCCCTGCCGCGGCACATCATGGAGGCCCAGCCGACCGCACACCCCGAACCACCCCCGCTCGCCGGACTGTTCCGCGTGCACGAACGCCTCGGCGAGGTGCCTCGCGTCACCCGCCGCCAGCCGCACCGAATGCCGCCCCGTGACCTCGGCCGCCGCGAGCGTGCCCTGCCGCCACCGCTCGCCGAAGCGGGTGAGCGAGGGCACCGGCGGCTTCTCGCACCGTCGGCCCCTCCGGCACTTCCCCACCGTCCGCGCCTGCTTCCGCCGGGCGGCCCGGCAGGCCGAGGCTGCACCGTGGCGCGGACGGACCGAGGACGTGCCGCCGGTGACGGTGACCAACCGCATACCTTCTGTGTAGCCGGGTGGTAGCGCAGTGTCAGTGCTTACCCATAGGCTGTCCGCATGTCCCCCGATGCCCCGCTCTCTGGTTCCGTGCGGTCCGCCGCCGAGGTGAACGAGCAGATCCGGGCGCTCTGGCTGCGCACGGGCGGCACACTGTCGGCGCAGGAGCGCGCGGAGTACGAGCAGTTGGTGGTCGAGTGGGCCGAGGCGATCCGCTGCGAGGTCATCGAGGCGGCCTGACGCGGACGGCGGCCTCGTGCCGGCCCACGACCGCAACCGCGTCGGCACCCCGCCCGTCACCGGATGCGACCGCTCCTCGACCGGCACCCCGGCCGCGAGCGCCGGTTCGCCGTCGGCGGTGTCCCGGCTCCACTTCGTCATTCGTCGCCCCCCGCGGCCGCACGGGCATCACGAGTCCCCAGGGACAGATCGCTGCTCGTCGTCACGGCCGGCATCCGTCCGGAGGGCGAGAACGGCTCCGGTCGGTCTTCGAGCATCCCGTCGCCGATCTCTTCCGGGCCGTGGGAACGGAGGAGCAGGCCGAGCGCGCTCGCGAACGGACGCCGCGCTCACCCCCGGCCGGTCCGTGCGAGCGGTCTGCTGATCCGGACGAATGTCCCGGCGCGCCTCTTGGCTCCGCGCCCTCCATGCCCAACACTGTGCCGATGACGCAGCGTGCGGAGCTCGCCACCGTGATGGACCGACTGGCCGTCGACGAGTTGATCACCGCGTACGCGGTGGCCGTGGACGAAGGTGACTGGGGCGCGTACCGGGGACTGTTCACGGCGGACGGGCGGGCCGACTACCGTTCGGCCGGCGGCATCGAGGGCGACGCGGCACGGGTCGCCGGATGGCTCGCCGAGAGCCTGGCGCTGTTCTCCATGCGGCAGCATCTGATCGTCAACCGCCAGGTGCGGTTCGGCCTCCTGGAACACGACACCGGCGACACGGCCGCGGTACGCGCCGACTACCTCAACCCGATGCGCTTCGCGGCCGACGGCGGCCCCACGGCCCCGGACCTGGTCTGCGGCGGCAGCTACGGGTTCGGAATCCTCCGTACGCATGAGGGCTGGCGCCTGCGCGAGGTGGTCGTGCACGAGAAGTGGCGCCGGCTCCCGGAGGAGGGACCGGCGAGTGCATAGGGCCTGCCGCACCCGACCAGCGGTCGCCCCGCGCGGGGCGACCGGGCTCGGCGGCGGATCAGGTGCCCCCTGTCGTAGATCGCTTCCACCGCGCACACTGGAACGAGCGCACGGCAGGGAGGGTCCGCATGAGGACGATCGACCACTGGCTCACCTCCCCGTGGCGTCGCTCCGCCACGGCCGCGGTCGCCGGTGCCCTGCCCGTGCTCGCGTTCCCCGCGCCGGCGCTGTGGTGGTTCGCGTACGTCGCCCTGGTCCCCTGGATCCTGCTGGCCCGCTCGGCACCGACCGGGCGGCGCGCGGCGTACGACGGCTGGTGCGGCGGCTTCGGCTTCCTGCTGGCCGTGCACCATTGGCTGCTGCCGAGCCTGCACGTGTTCATCTTCCTGATAGCCGCGCTGCTGGGCGCGCTGTGGGCGCCCTGGGGGTGGCTGGTGCGCCGGTTCCTGGGGGAGCGGCCGACGCCGGCGCGGGGAGCCGCCGCGCTGCTGGTGCTGCCGTCCGGCTGGCTGATGGTGGAGCTCGTGCGGTCCTGGCAGGGCCTTGGCGGGCCCTGGGGCATGCTGGGCGCCAGCCAGTGGCAGGTCTTCCCCGCGCTGCGGCTCGCCTCGGTCGGCGGGGTGTGGCTGCTCAGCTTCCTGATCGTGGCCGTGAACGTGGCGGCGGCCGTGCTGGTGTCGGTCCGCGAGTCCAGGGTTCCGGCCGTGGCCTCCCTCGTCGCCACGGCCGCCGCGACCTCGGCCGCGTGGGCCTGGGCGCCGCGGCCCGATGTCGACGGACACGTGCGGATCGCCGTCGTGCAGCCCGGGATCGTCGACGGGCGCGACAGCGCCGACAAGCGCTTCGACCGCGAGGAGCAACTGACCCGGCCACTCGCCGGGCAGCACCTCGACCTGGTCGTGTGGGGCGAGTCCAGCGTCGGGTTCGACCTGGGCGACCGGCCCGACCTGGCCCGGCGGATCACCGCGCTGTCCCGTGCCACCGGCGCCGACGTGCTGGTCAACGTGGACGCGCGCCGATCCGACCGGCCCGGCATCTACAAGAGTTCTGAGCTGATCGGCCCGAACGGCCGGACCGGCGATCGGTACGACAAGATGCGGCTCGTGCCCTTCGGCGAGTACATACCCGCCCGCTCCCTGCTCGGCTGGGCCACCTCGGTCGGCAAGGCGGCCGGCGAGGACCGCAGGCGCGGCACCGAGCAGGTCGTGATGAACGTGGGGCACGGCCTGCGGATCGGCCCGCTGATCTGCTTCGAGACCGCTTTCCCCGACATGAGCAGGCATCTGGCCCAGGACGGCGCCGACGTCCTGCTCGGCCAGTCCTCCACCTCGTCCTTCCAGGACAGCTGGGCACCGGCGCAGCACGCCTCGCTGGCCGCGCTGCGGGCCGCCGAGACCGGCCGTCCGATGGTGCACGCGACCCTCACCGGCGTCTCGGCCGTGTACGGGCCGGACGGACAGCGACTCGGGCCCTGGCTCGGCACCGGCGCGAGCGCCGCCCGGGTGTACGACGTACCGCTCGCGCACGGCGTCACGCCGTACGTCCGCTACGGCGACTGGCCGGTGGGCGGCGCGCTGCTGGTGCTGGCCGCGTGCTGCGCCGCCGAGGGGGTACGGGCGCTCAGGCTGCGCCGAGGCGGCCCTGCACCGCTCGCACCACCCGCTCGCACAGCTCATGAGTCGCCAGCGCGTCCCGGGCGCTGAGCAGCTTACCGGCACGCGCGGCGTCCAGGAAGGCGAGCACCGCCTGCTCGATGCCGCGCTGCCGGGCCACCGGCACCCAGTCGCCGCGCCGGCGCGCGGTCGGCTGGCCCTTGTGGTCGATCACCTCGGCGAGATTGAGCACCTGTCGCTTGGTGTCCTGCCCGGAGACCTCGAGGATCTCCTCGTTCGAGCCGCTGAGCCGGTTCATCACGCCGAGCGCGGTGAACCCGTCCCCGCCGAGCTGCAGGACGACGTGGTGCAGCGCCCCGTCCCGGACCCGGGCGCGGACGGTGACGTCGTCCACGGTGCCCGGTACCAGGAACCGCAGGGTGTCGACGACGTGGATGAAGTCGTCCAGGACCATCGCGCGCGGTTCCTCGGGCAGCCCGACCCGGTTCTTCTGCATGAGGATCAGCTCGCGCGGATGATCCAGACACTGTGCGTATCCGGGCGCGTACCGACGGTTGAAGCCGACGAACAGGGAGACCCCGCGCCGCTCGGCCAGGGCCACCAGCCGCTCGGAGTCGGCGAGTTCGTAGGCGAGCGGCTTGTCCACGTACGTCGCTACGCCCGCCTCCAGCAGCCGGGTGACGATCTCGGGGTGGGCACCCGTCGGGGCGTGCACGAAGGCGGCGTCGAGACCTTCCGCGAGCAGCGAGTCGAGCGTGCCGTGCCGCTGCCCCTGCGGCAGGTGCAGGGTGTCCGCGACCCGTTCCAGGGTGGCGGGCGTCCGGGTGTGCAGGTGCAGGTCGACCCCCGGCTGCGTACCGAGCACCGGCAGGTACGCCTTCTGCGCGATGTCCCCGAGCCCGATGCAGCCGACCTTCACGTGTGTTCCCCTACCGCTTGACTGTGTCCCCGGCAGCATACGGCGACCGCCAGCCTGCGATGCCGTCGAAGCCGCGCACGAGGAGCGTGGACACGGCCCTCGACACGACCGCGATCACGGTGTCGCGTACGGCGACGACGGCGGGGTCGCGGCCATGGTCACGCGGGCGGCTCCGACCGCCCGGCGGGCGATCGCGGTGGTGCGCGGGCGGCGGGCGGCGGTGTAGGCGGCCAGGTCATTGGATCTACACCCCCATGATCGAGGAGTACGCCCGGCACAACGGCCACGCTGATCCGCCGGCGGATCGACGGCGCCACCGGCGTCCGAACGTCAGCCCCGCGCCACCGGAACCCTCCGTAGGAGGCAGGCAATCACCCGTGCGGGGGCAGGATCCTTCGCTCCCTGGTGCGCGCCCCAGGGCACAACCAGCATCCTTGCGCGGGTGCATCGAACGACGACCACCGCAGCGCTCCTGGTCACCGTGACCGTCTCGGCCCTCGCCGGCTGTGTGACGGTACAACGCCCCGCGGTACCCGCGCCGCCCCGGGACACGTCCACCTCGATCCCGGCCGTGCCCCGCACGGACGGCAGCGCGAAGCCCCGCGCGGTACAGGCCCCGGCCGAGGAGGCGCTGGAGATGACAGGGCCCTCCCGGCATCCGCAGCACCCGGCTCCGGCCGCCTCCCGGCACCGGACCGAGGCGCCCCGGACCGTACACCGCCCACCGACTGCCCCGCACCCGCGCACCGAGAGCCCCCGGCGGTCGCACCCCGCCGCACCGGACCGGTCGAAGCCCGTCCGTACGGCACCGGACGTGTGCGCCCTCGGCAGGAAGTACGGCGGCTGGCGCGCGGACAGCCCGGAGACGCGGATCTGCGAGCAGGCCTACGGCCGCTGAAACGCGCCCGCGACATCACTCGCCCAGCCGTGACTCCAGTCGGCCGATGGCGGCCCGCACCCCCACGCCGTACCCGTCCTCGGCCAGCGCGCCGGCGGCCTCGCGCGCCCGGCGCACATGGCTCCGGGCGGCCTCCTCGCGGCCGAGCTTCACGTAGTCGGCGGCGAGATTGAGGTGCAGGGAGGGAAGGAACCCCCGCACACCCGGCGGAGCGCCGCCGTCGGCCACCTCCTCCGCCGCCGACAACGCCCGGAGGTCCCAGGCCAGTTCGTCCTCCGGATCGTCCTGGGTGTCCGCGAGATAGTGGGCCAGGGTGCAGCGGTGCAGCGGGTCGCCGTCCTCGCCGATCTCCGCCCACAGGGTCAGCAGGCGACTGCGGGCCTCCTCGCGGTCGCCGCCGTGGTGCAGCATCACGACCTGCCCGATCCGTGTGAGCACGGCGTCGGGCGCCGCCTGCTCGTGTTGCTCCGCCACGATGCCCTCCGGGCTGTCGACCGTTGTGGTGCTCACGCTAATCGGCGCCGCGGGGATTCCGGGCCAGGCAGCGCCGTCGCGCTCTCGGCCAGTGGGCTGCCGCGGGTCCGTTGTGGCTGGTCGCACGGTTCCTCGCGCCCCCCGGTGGGGCGCCCCACGGCCCCCCGCCCGGATGCTTCATCCCAGGTTCGGGATCCGCCAGTCGATCGGGTCGTGGCCCTGTCGGGCGATCGCGTCGTTGATCCGGGTGAACGGCCGGGAGCCGAAGAACTTCTTCGCCGACAGCGGAGAGGGGTGGGCGCCCTTGACCACCACGTGCCGCCTCTCGTCGATCAGCGGCAGCTTCTTCTGCGCGTAGTTCCCCCAAAGGACGAAGACCGCCGGGTCCGGACGCTCGGCGACCGCCCGGATGACGGCGTCGGTGAACTTCTCCCAGCCCTTGCCCTTGTGCGAGTTCGCCTCGCCGGCCCGGACCGTGAGGACCGCGTTGAGCAGCAGCACGCCCTGCCGGGCCCACGGCATCAGATAGCCGTTGTCCGGGACGGGCAGGCCCAACTCCTCCTGCATCTCCTTGTAGATGTTCCGCAGCGAGGGCGGGGTCTTCACGCCGGGGCGGACCGAGAAGCACAGGCCGTGGCCCTGGCCCTCTCCGTGGTACGGGTCCTGGCCCAGGACGAGGACCTTGACCTGCTCGTACGGCGTCGCCTCCAGCGCGGCGAAGACCTCGTCGCGCGGCGGGTAGACGGGACCCTTCGCCCGCTCCTCCTCGACGAACTCGGTCAGCTCCTTGAAGTAGGGCTGCTGCAGTTCGTCGCCCAGAACCCCGCGCCAGGACTCGGGCAGCATGGCGATGTCGGTCACGTCAACGTCCTTCGATCTACTACGGCGTGGTCACTTGCAGGGCTCAGAACCTACAGGCGACCACTGACAACCGGCACGCGGAGCCGGTTTCACCAGCTGGTCTTGCGGTGCAGTGTCCACATCATCATGATCGTCGAGGGGTCGAGGGCCTGCTCACCGCCCGAGATGTCCTCGCTGGCGGCGATGTACTGCCGGCCCTGCCACAGCGGGATCAGCCGCGCGTCGTTCACGATGATCTGCTGGGCCTCCTCCATGTCCTTGACCGTGCGGGCACGGTCGCTCTCCGCGCGCGAGTGGGGCAGCAGCGTGCCGGTGATCTGCGGGGCCGGGTACGGCGTACCGAGCGCGTTGTGCTCGCCGACGAACGGGGCGATGAAGTTGTCCGCGTCGGGGAAGTCCGGGAACCAGCCGCGGCCGAACACCGGGTACTCGCCCTTCTGGTAGCCGACGACATAGGTCTTCCAGGGGCGGCTCTCGAGCGTGATGGTGAACAGTCCGGAGGCCTCCAGCTGCCGCTTGAGCTCCTGGAACATCAGCGCCGTCTCGGAGCCGTAGCGGTCCGTGGTGTACCAGAGGGTGAGCGGGACGCGCTGGTGGATGCCCGCGTCGGAGAGGATTTTGCGGGCCTTGGGGACGCTGGGATCGCCGTAGTCGTCGAAGAAGCCGGTGGTGTGTCCGGTCAGTCCCTTGGGGACCATCGAGTACAGCGGGTCGACCGTGTCCTTGTAGACCTTGTGCGCGATGGCGCCCCGGTCGACGATCTGGGCGACGGCCTTGCGCACGGCGGGCTGCTTGGCCCAGGGGTCCTTGGGGTTGAACACCAGGTAGCTGATGTCGATGCCGGAGCCGTCGACCAGCTGCAGGTTGCTGTCGGCGTGCTGCTGGAGGGCGAGGATGTCGTCGGCGGCGAGGCCGCGGTAGGTGACGTCGATCTGCTTGGCGCGCAGCGCCTTGACCATGCCGGCCGAGTCCTGGAAGTAGCGGATGGTCACGGCGTCGTTCTGGCGCTGGGCGAAGCCGTGGTAGTTGCCGTTGGCGACGAGGACGGCCTGCTTGCCCTCCTCGTAGGACTGCATCTTGTACGGCCCGGAGCCGTAGACCTTGTCGTCCTTGCGCAGGGAGCGCGCCGGGTAGTCGTTCGGGTCGACGATCGACATGGCGGGCGTCGCCAGCACGAACGGAAAGGTGGCGTCGGGCTGGTTGAGGTGGAAGACGACCTCGCGGTCGCCGAGCACCTGCACCCGGTCCAGGCTGCCGAGCAGGCCTGCCGGGCCGCTGGGGGCGTTGATGGTGCGGATGCGGTCGATGGAGTACTTGACGGCCTGGGCGTTCAGCGCGTCGCCGTCGGCGAACTTCAGGCCCGCGCGGAGCGTGCAGCGGTAGGTGCGGCTGGAGGAGTCCGTGAAGGAGCAGCTCTCGGCCGCGTCGGGCTGGGGTGCGGTGGCACCGCTGGGGTAGGCGACGAGCGTCTGGAAGATGTTGCGGTACAGCTCCCAGGAGCCGTCCCAGGCCCCGGCGGGATCCAGCGTGCTGGGCGCGCTGGTGGTGCCCACGACGATGGGTCCCTTGCCGTCACCGCTGCCGCCGGACAGCAGACTGCAGCCGGTGGCGACCAGGGATATGGACGCGATCGCCGCGACTCTCCGCAGGAATCGGTTCCGGTTGAACACGCGCACGCTCCTCGATCTGCCATACCAAGGGTCGGCAGACCATACCGCAGCGTTCGGGCCTCTGAACCTCCCCTGAATCAGGGCTTCTTGATCGATATCGCGACCTGTTCGGCGATGACGACGTTGTCAGTCCGCTGAGCGGATTCAGGATGGCGTTCCGGGCGCCGATGTGTCCGAAAATCGACGCCCGGAGGCCTGATCAGGCTCCGACGCCGGCGTTGAGGAAGATGCCGCCGTCCACGACGAGCGTCTGGCCGGTGATCCAGTCGGACTGCTCGGAGGTGAGGAAGGCGGCGGCCCCGCCGATGTCGGAGGGCACGCCGAGCCGACCGAGGGGGTAGGCGGCGGCCGCCTGCTCCTCACGGTTCTCGTACAGCGCCTGCGCGAACTTGGTCTTGACCACGGCCGGGGCGATCGCGTTGACCCGCACCCTCGGCGCGAACTCGTGCGCCAGTTGCTGGGTCAGGTTGATCATCGCGGCCTTGCTGACGCCGTAGGCACCGATGAACGGCGAGGGCGCGAGGCCCGCGATCGAGGCGATGTTGACGATCGCGCCGCCGTTGTCCTTCTGCCAGGCGTGCCAGGTCTTCTGGGCGAAGCCGAGCGCGGAGATCACGTTGGTCTCGAAGACCTTGCGGGCGACCTCCAGGTCGAGGTCGGCGATCGGGCCGAAGACCGGGTTGGTGCCCGCGTTGTTGACCAGGAAGTCCAGGCGGCCGAAGGCCTCCATGGTGCGCTCGACGGCCTCGGCCTGGTGGGCAGGGTCGTGCGCCTTGCCGGCGACGGCGATGACCCGGTCGGCGCCGAGCTTCTCGACGGCCTCCTTCAGGGCGTCCTCGCCCCGGCCGGTGATGCACACGCGGTCGCCCCGGGCGACGAGCGCCTCGGCGACGCCGTAGCCGATCCCGCGGCTGGCGCCCGTGATGAGGGCGACCTTGCCCGACGGCTCGGGGAGTTCAGCGGAAGTCATGTGTCTGGTCCCCTAGTCGAGCGGTCCGCCGGCGACGTACAGCACCTGGCCGGAGACGAAGCCGGCCGCCTCGCCGGTGAAGAAGGCGATGGCGTTGGCGATGTCCTCGGGCTCGCCGACGCGCTGCACCGGGATCGCGCCCGCGGCGGCCTTCTTGAAGTCCTCGAAGCCCATGCCGACGCGTTCGGCGGTGGCCTTGGTCATCTCGGTGGCGATGAAGCCGGGGGCGACGGCGTTGGCGGTGATGCCGAACTTGCCCAGCTCGATGGCGAGGGTCTTGGTGAAGCCCTGGAGACCGGCCTTGGCGGCGGAGTAGTTGACCTGGCCGCGGTTGCCGAGCGCCGAGGAGGAGGAGAGGTTGACGATCCGGCCGAAGCCCGCGTCGACCATGTGCTTCTGGACGGCCTTGGTCATCAGGAACGAGCCGCGCAGGTGCACGTTCATGACGGTGTCCCAGTCGGAGACGCTCATCTTGAACAGCAGGTTGTCGCGCAGCACACCGGCGTTGTTGACCAGGATGGTCGGGGCGCCCAGTTCCTCGACGATCCGGGCGACGGCCGCCTCGACCTGTGCCTCGTCGGACACGTCGGCGCCGACGGCGATCGCCTTGCCGCCCGCGGCGGTGATCTTCTCGACGGTGTCCTTGCAGGCAGCCTCGTCGAGGTCGATCACGGCGACGGCACGGCCCTCGGCGGCCAGCCGTACGGCCGTGGCGGCGCCGATGCCGCGCGCCGCGCCGGTGACTACCGCGACCCGCTGTTCAGTGGTGGACATTGCTGCTTCTCCTCGCCCTTGAGAGAACCTGTCAGGTCCTTCGGGGACCTTGTTCGTGCGGTGAGCGACCGCTTAGTACCTTCAGCACACGTGACGCTAGAAGCCCTGGCACCCGGTGTCAACGGCACACCGGGTGCATGTGATCCATTACCTCACCAGGAGGTCGAGCAACCGCTCCGTCTCGGCGGCCGGGTCGGTGGTCAGACCGGTGTGCACCGGGCCGGGCTGGACGATCGTGGAGCGGGGCGCGATCAGCCAGCGGAAGCGGCGCCCGGCGTCGTCGCCCGCCGCCTGGCCGGACTCCTCGCCGCCCGCGCAGTGGCGCTCCATCGCGCCGAGCGCGGCGCGGATCCCGGCCACGTCCGCCTCGGGGTCCAGAGCGAGGAGTCTGGTCTCGTCCAGATGGGTGCGGGCGCCGACGTAACCCTTGGCCCGGCAGTAGACGACGACGCCCGCGTTGACGCACTCGCCGCGCTCCACGCGGGGTACGACCCGGATCAGCGCGTACTCGAACACGTCCCGGTCGCCGCCCTGGCCCGCCCGGGTGATGTGCCGCTCGGTGACGTGGCCTGCCATGTGGATGTGGGTCTCGCTCACTTGGTCCCCTCGATGCCGGTGATGCGTTCGGCGATGACGGCCGCCCGCGCGAGCAGCGGCCGTGCGTAGGCGCTGCGCAGGTCGTCCGGGGTGTCGAAGCCCGGCTCGTCGGCGAGCCAGGCGTCGGGGATCTCGGCCGTGACCTCTGCGAGCAGGTCCTCGGTGACCTCCGGTGCCAACTCGGCCGCGGCGGCGGCGATGTCGGGGGCGAAGCGGGCGAGGGCGTGTTCGCGGGCGTCGTAGGGGCGCGCGGCGGAGGCCTCGGCGGCGGGCCAGTTGTGGTGCCAGATCATCGTGGCGCCGTGGTCGATGAGCCACAGGTCCCCGTGGTGCACGAGGAGGTTGGGGTTGCGCCACGACCGGTCCACGTTGTTGATCAGTGCGTCGAACCAGACGATCCGGCCGGCCTCCTCGCGGCTCACCCGAAAGGCGAGCGGGTCGTAGCCGAGGGCCGCGGAGAGGAAGTCCATGCCGAGGTTGGTGCCGCCGCTGGACCTGAGCAGGTCCTGCACCTGCTGTTCGGGCTCGCCGAGTCCGAGGACCGGGTCCAGTCGGACGGTGACCAGGCGGGGCATCCTCAGGCCGAGGCGGCGGGCGAGTTCGCCGCACACCACCTCGGCGACGAGCGTCTTGCGGCCCTGGCCGGCGCCGGTGAACTTCAGGACATACGTCCCGAAGTCGTCGGCCTCGACGAGCCCCGGCAGCGAGCCCCCCTCACGCAGGGGCGTGATGTAGCGGGTCGCGGTGACTTCCTTGAGCATCGCCCCAGGCTACTGGGGTGCGGCCGGCAGCGGGCCGACAGCCGTGGCTCACGTCCGGACATTAAGGATCGGGGTGGCGTCTGAACGGGTGGCGTCCGGGCACCGTACCCCTGGACGGATCACGAGAAGCTCCGCGGAAGGAAACCCACATGAGCAGCGCATCGCCCCATCCGGCTCCGGGACCGGCCCGCCGTACGGTCGTGGCGGCGGCCGGCGCGGCGGGTCTCGCCGCCGCGCTCGCGGCCTGCGGGTCGAGCGACGACTCGTCCGGCTCGGCCGACACCGGGTCCGGCTCGTCCGGATCGACGGGCTCGACCGGGACGGGGAGCACCGGCTCCACGGCAGGGTCGCAGAACGGCGGCGGCACCACGCTCGCCAAGACCTCCGACATCCCCGAGGGGGGTGGCAAGATATTCAAGGACCAGGGCGTGGTCGTCACCCAGCCGTCGGCGGGCACGTTCAAGGCGTTCTCGTCCAAGTGCACCCACCAGGGCTGCGCGGTGGGCAGCGTGGCGGGCGGTGCGATCATCTGCCCGTGCCACAACAGTCACTTCTCGGTCGCGGACGGCAGCGTCAAGCAGGGACCGGCCACCCAGCCGCTGCCCGCGCAGAAGATCACCGTCTCCGGCGAGGACATCAAGCTGGCCTGAACCGCCGCTCGAGACAGCCGAGCACCTCGTCGGTGGTCGTGACCGTGGCGACCAACGCGAGGGTGTGCCGGATCATCGCGGGGGTGTAGTCGGCGGGCACCCCCGCGATGGCGTCGGCCGGAACGACGGCGACGTAGCCGAGGTTGACCGCGTCGAACACCGCGTTGGGTATCGCCACGTTGGCGGAGACGCCGGTGACGACGAGCGTGCGGCAGCCCAGGTTGCGCAACAGCGCGTCGACGTCGGTGCCGTGGATCGGGGACAGGCCGTGCAGCCGTCGTACGACGAGGTCCTCCTCGGCGACCTCGACCGGGGCCGCGACGCGCACCGCCGCACTCCCGCTCAGCTGCTGCACGGGAAGCCGCTCGGCGGCCCGGAACAGCCGGGCGTTGCGGCTCGCGCCCCGGCCGTCCGGGCGGCGCTCGGCGATCGCGTGGATCACCTGGACGCCACTCTCGTGGGCGGCGGAGACCAGCCGGGCCACCTGGCGCAGGGCGCCGGAGGAGAGGGCCTCACGGGCGAGTTCGGGCAGCGCACCGTCCGGGCCGACGACCCCCTGCTGGCACTCCACGGTGAGCAGGACGGTGCTCACGGGGTCGAGGAGCGCGCTGAGCTGTCCGTACGGCGGCATACCGTTTCCTTTTCTGACGTAGTGTCAGAGGATCGCCATGACACGATAGTTCGCCGACACCAGGTGGAGAAGAGGGGGGCCGTATGACCCTGACCGAGCAGCGCCGGGGCCGGAAGATCATGATGACGCCCGGCGAACTGGACGAGTTCCTCACCAGTCAGCGCACCTGCCGGGTCGCGACCGTCTCGGCGGACGGCGCCCCGCACGTCAGCGCCCTGTGGTTCGCCTGGGACGGCACCTCGCTGTGGCTGTACTCGGTGGTGCGCAGCAGGCGCTGGGCTCAGCTGCGCCGGGATCCGCGGGTGGCCGTCGTGGTCGACTCGGGCGAGGAGTACGACCAGTTGCGCGGGGTCGAGCTGTCCGGCCGGGTGGAGTTCGTGGGCGAGGTGCCGCGCACCGGGGAGCTGTGCGCGGAACTCGACACGCCCGAGACGCTGTTCGCCCGGAAGAACTTCGGCCTGGACGAGATGCCCCACGACGGCCGCCACGCCTGGGCCCGGCTGACACCGGAGAAGATCGTCTCGTGGGACTTCCGGAAACTGGGGCCGCGGTAGGGCTCAGCCGACCTTCTGCGCGGCGGCGCGCAGGGCCTCCACCGCCGCCCGGATCGACGGGCGGCGGTCGGCGTCCGCCCGCCACACGACGTACACGTGCCGGCGCACCCGTTGCCTGAGCGGCACGAGGACCACGCCGTCCGGGACCGGGTGGCGGCCCAGCAGCGGCGCGATGCACACGCCGAGACCGGAGGCGACCAGGCCGAGCTGGGTGTGGGTCTCGCCCGCGCGGTGGCCGACGATCGGCTCGACACCCTTGGACCGCAGCGTGAACATCAGCCACTCGTGACAGAACTCGCCCTCGCCCCAGGTGATCCACTCGTCCTCGGCGAACTCGGCGAGGTCCACCTCGTTACGGCCGGCGAGCCGGTGCCCGACGGGCATGGCGACATCGGCCGGGTCGTCCAGCAGGGGTGCCTTGACCAGGCCGTCCGGTACGGGCATGGGCTTGTTGTACCAGTCCAGGACGACCGCGAGATCGAGGTCGCCGCGGACGACCCCGGCGACGCCCTGCTCCGGTTCCAGCTCGCTGGAGCGCACGCGCAGTCCGGGATGCCGGGACCGGAGCGTGCCGAGGGCGTCGGGGAAGAGTCCGCGCGCGGCCGTCGGGAACGCGGACAGCCTGAGCTCGCCGACGACCTGCCCGCGTTGCGCCTCGAGATCGGACTCGGCCAGCTCGACCTGTGACAGGATGCGCGCCGCGTGCTCCGACAGCAGCCTTCCCGCGTCCGTGAGCCGCACGCCCCTGCCGTTCTTGGCAAGCAGTTGCTGGCCGACCTCGCGCTCCAGCTTGCCCAGTTGCTGGGAGACGGCGGACGTGGTGACGTGCAGCGCGTCAGCGGCCGCGCTGACGGAGCCGTGCCGGGCGAGGGCGTCGAGGGTGCGCAGGCGCTCCAGGTTCAACATGTAAGCGATCCTAAGGGGTATCAGGAGAGAAATCTCGATTGTGCTACGAGGTTGCCGCCAGCATCCTTGAGGCCATGAGCACGGCCACCGCACCTCGGACCCAGTCCCCCGCCCCCGTCCGCCCCCGCGCCCGCCTGGACTGGCGGGTGCGCTTCGGGGCCCTGTCCCTGATCTGGGGCTTCAGTTTCCTGCTGATCAAGGTGGGCACGCAGGGATACGCCCCGCTCCAGGTCACCCTCGGTCGTCTGGTGTTCGGCACGGCGGTGCTGGCGGCGGCGATGGCGGTCAAGCGGGAGCGGCTGCCGCGTGGGGCCCGCCTGTGGTGGCACATGGCGGTCGCCGCGTTCTTCCTCAACGCCCTGCCGTTCTCGCTCTTCGCCTACTCCGAGCTGACGATCCCGTCCACGCTGGCCGGCATCTGCAACGCCACGTCGCCCCTGTGGGGCATGGCCCTGTCCCTGGTCGCCCTCTCCGAGGACCGGCCGACCCGGGTCCGCGTGGCCGGCCTGGGCCTCGGCTTCCTGGGGGTGCTGACGGTCCTGGGCGCCTGGCAGGGCTTCCACGGTCTCGACGCCACGGGTACGTCGATGGCCCTGCTGGCGTCGCTGAGCTACCCGGTCGGCTGGATCTACGTCCGCCGTACGCTCGCGGGGACGGGCAACTCCCATCTGGCGATGACGGGGGCGCAGCTGTTGCTGGCCACGCTCCAGCTGGCCGTCGTGACGCCGCTGGTGGCCGGGTTCCCCACGCATGTCACGCTGGTGCCGCTACTGGCGATCGCCGCGCTGGGGGCGCTGGGGACCGGGCTCGCGGTTCTCATCCAGTACGGGCTCGTCGCCGAGGTCGGCCCCACGACCGCGCAGATGGTCACGTACTTCATTCCGGTGATCGCCACGGCGGCCGGCGTCGCGATCCTCGGGGAGTCGCTGCGGTGGACGACGCCGGTGGGGGCGGTGATCGTTCTGGCGGGGGCCGCGCTCACTCAGGTGCGGAGGAAGAGCGCCTGACGGAGAGGCGCACGGGGGCGTGCGAGGGCCGGTCGCCTGTGGCCGACCGCGCGCACGGGGCGCGGAGCCGCACCGCGGTACAGCCCCGCGCCCCTCCGTCGACTGCCGTCATCCGTGCACGCGGGCCGGAGACGGTCGTACCGCCGCCGCCACCGCGTCCGCCAAGGGGCTGATGTCGTCCTCCGTGAGCGCCGAGATCGTGATGCGGATCGCCGGCCCGCTGTTCAGCCGGAAGCGGGCCCCGGGGGCCACCGCCCAGCCCGCCTGCAGCAGGCGGGCCACCGCGCCCGTCTCGTCGGGGACCGGGACCCACACGTTCATGCCACTGCGGCCGTGCGCGACGACCCCGCGTTCCGCGAGCGCGTCGACCAGCGCGTCCCGGCGGGTGCCGTACGCCTTCGCGACCGCCGTCCGGTCGACCGCGCCCTGAGACCACAGCCGGACGACCGCCCGCTGCAGCAGCAGGCTCACCCAGCCGGGGCCCAGGCGCTGGCGGCCGCGTACCCGGTCGACGGTCACCGGGTCACCGGTGAGGACGGCGACGCGCAGGTCGGGGCCGTAGGCCTTGGAGACGGAGCGGACGAAGGCCCAGTGGCGGGTGACGCCGGCGAGGGGGTGCAGCGCAAGGTCGACGATGCCGTGGCCGTGGTCGTCCTCGATCAGCAGGGTCGCCGGGTGCTCGCGCAGCACCGCTCGCAGGGCACGCGCGCGCGTGGCGGTCAGCGAGGCGCCGGTCGGGTTCTGCGCGCGGTCGGTGACGATCAGGGCGCGGGCCCCGGACTCCAGGGCCCGGCGCAGGTCGTCGACGCGCGGCCCGTCGTCGTCCACGCCGACCGGGACCGTACGCAGGCCCAGCGCCGGGACCAGGTCGAGGACGCTGCCCCAGCCCGGGTCCTCGACGGCGACCGCGTCGCCCGGTCTGAGGTGCGCGGCGAGGATGCGCTCGACGGCGTCCAGGGAGCCGGACGCCACGGTCACGGGGCCCTCGGGGATGCCGTCGGCGTGGAGTTCGGCGCGGGCGAGGCGGACGAGACCGGGGTCGATCGGGTCGCCGCCGTAGAGGACGGGCCGCCGGTCGCCCTCCTCCGCCGCCGCGGCGAGGGCGGGGGCGAGGCGGGGCAGCAGGTCCGGGTCGGGGTTGCCCTCGGAGAGGTCGCGGCCTCCGGCAGTGACCTCCACGCGCAGTTCCCCGCGGCCCGTGGTGGCCGGCTTGGGCCGCACTCTGCTGCCCCGGCGGCCGGCCGTCTCGATCACCCCGCGCTCGCGCAGGGTGCGGTAGGCGGACGCCACGGTGTTGGGATTCACACCCAGCCGCTGTGCCAACTCCCGCATCGGCGGCAGGGACTGACCCGGCCGCAGCTCACCGGCGCCCACCGCATGCTCCACGCTGGCCGCGATCTCGGCTGCGCCGCGCCCTTGAATCGGATACTCTCCTAGCACAAACAATATTATGCACTAGTGCAATTTGGATGTCGATGCGGCTCGCCGCCGCTCGCCGATGCCCGCCATGGAGGAACCGCTATGCAGGGGACGACCGAGGAGACCCAGGGCGCCGCCTACACCCCGACCGACCGCACCGTGCCGACGCGGTCCGCGGACCGGGCGTCGTACGACAGGGAGCTGGTGCACGCGATACTCGACGAGGGGTACGTCTGCCATCTCGGCTTCGTCCGCGACGGCGTGCCCGTGGTGCTGCCGACCCTGTACGGCCGGGTCGGCGAGCGGCTGTACGTGCACGGGTCCACCGGTTCCCGCCCGCTGCGGATGACCGGCGAGACCGATCCGGGCCTGCCGGTGTGTCTCACGGTCACCCACGTGGACGGGCTGGTGCTGGCCCGCTCGGCCTTCCACCACTCCATCAACTACCGCTCCGTGGTGGTGCACGGCGTCGCCCGTCAGGTCACCGACCCCGAGGAGCGGCGGACGGCCCTGGACGCGCTGGTGGACCACGTCGTGCCGGGCCGCTCCGCCGACTCACGGCCGGCGAACAAGAAGGAGCTGGCCGCCACCGCGGTGATCCGGCTGGACCTGGACGAGGTCTCGGCCAAGCTCCGCACCGGCGGCGCGAACGACGACCCGGAGGACCTCGGCCTGCCGTACTGGGCCGGCGTCGTCCCCCTCCGGAAGGGCTACGGCACGCCGCTGCCCAGCACCGACCTGGCTCCGGGTGTCGAGCTGCCCGGCTACCTGAAGTCCCGGTAGGCCTCCGACAGTTGAACCGGCATCGGCTCCCGGCCGTCGCGTGCCTCACTCACCGCGAGGCCCGCGACGGCGCCGAGCAGCAGCAAGGTGCCGACCGCGGTGGTGGCCGTGAGTCGCTCGCCGAGCAGGGCGACGGCGAGCACGGCCGCGGTGACCGGCTCCAGCAGCATGATCACGGAGACGGTCGCCGAGCGTACGACGGCCGCCCCGGCGAAGTACAGGGCGTACGCGAGGGCCGTGGGCACGGCGGCGATGTAGACCATCAGCCACAGCAGCCGCGCCGGGTGGGCGGTGTGCGGCAGCAGGCCGTCGTGCAGGGCGAACGGCAGCAGGCACAGGCCGGTCACCGCGAACGCGCCCACCGTGGTGCCGGCGGCGTCGGCGCCACCGCCCCTTCCCCACCAGCGGGTCAACAGGGTCATGGCGCCGTAGCCCGCGGCCGAGAGGAGCGCAAGGAGCACCCCCGCGGGCCGCACGGTCGCGGCCGAGCCGCCGAAGGTGAGCACGGCCAGCCCGGCGAGGGCCCCGCCGACGGCCGAGATCCCGCCGGCGCCGAGCCGTTCGCCCAGCAGCAGCCGGGCGCCGAGCGCGATGAGGACGGGACCCGCGCCGAGGGTGACGACGGTGGCCACGGCCAGGCCGGTCGACTCCACGGCTGCGAAGTAGGCGGTCTGGAACACCGCGAGACCGAGGCCGGTGGCCAGCACCCGGCCGGCCCGCCGGCTCGGGGACCCGGTGGGTGCCGGACGGGTCCGCGGGCGCAGTCCGCGTCCGGCGAGGAGCAGGACCAGCCCCAGCGCGCAGCGCCAGAAGGACAGGGCGAAGGCGCCCATGTCGCAGGTCCGGTACACCAGGGAGGCGGCGGCACCCGCGGTGCCCCAGGCGGCACCGGTGATGAACAGGTAGAGCAGGCCGCGCCCAACGGGCAGGCCGGTAGCACTGTGTGACGTCGTCAAGGGTTTCTCTTCCGCAGAAACGCACCCGAGGGTGCGGAAGTTCGAGGGCGGCCCGCTTCAGCGGGGCGCGCGGACTTCGTCTGCGGGCAGCACCGTCCGGCCCGGGCGCGGATGCGCGCGGGCGGGTGTCCCGGAGGCCCGCCTCAGGCGGCCGGGGGCGGAAGGACGAGTGCGGTCGACGGCATGACCGGCACCTTATGCGGCGGTGCCCGGTGCCGACAACTCGCGTTCGGCGCCGCCCGACGACGCCACCGGCTCGGTGGAACCCTTCGCCGGCGTCGACGACTGGGCGATGAACGCGCCGATCAGGACGACCGCGCCGCCGACCACCTGGGGCGCCGACAGGTGCTCGCCGAGCAGCACCCAGGCCAGCACCGTCGCGATGACCGCCTCCAGGCAGGCCACCACACCGGCGACTTGGGGCGAGAGCCGGCGCACGGACAGCACCCCCGTGACGTACGCGACGACGGTGGCGATCAGCACGATCCAGCCCAGCAGGGCGAGTGCCGGTACGGCGGTGCCGTTCAGGTCGGCGGTGCCGGTCAGCACCGACCAGCGCATGGTCCAGGGGCGGGCCAGGACCGTCAGCACGACGGCGCCGACGAGCAGGCCGTAGGCGATGACGCCGAGCGGGTCCGGCGCCTCCTTTCCCGCGTCGCCGCCGTGGTCGGCCAGCACGAAGTAGCCGACCTGGCAGCAGGCGGCGCCGAGTGCGAGCAGCAGGCCCAGGGCGTCGAAGCTCAACCCCGACCAGACCTCCACAACGCAGGCGAGCCCGCCGGCCGCGAGCACCACGCCGAGCGCGGCGGCACGGGTCACGGGCCGGCGTTGCACGAAGCGGACCCAGCCCAGCACCAGCGCGGGCGCCAGGTATTCGACGAGGAGGGCCACGCCCACCGGGATCCGGGACAGCGCGGCGAAGTAGCAGGCCTGCACCCCCGCCACGGCGAGCAGCCCGAACCCGGCGAGCAGCGCGGGCCGGCGGCGGGGCAGCGCGCGGTGCCGTACGGCGACGGGCAGCAGCACGACGGCGGCGCCGGCCACCCGCAGCCAGACCACGTGGAGCGGATCGAGTCCCGCCCCGATCAGGGGTTTGGCGGCCACGCCGGACCCGCCGAAGGCCAGCGCCGAGGCGAGCGCGAGACCGAGCCCGACGCTCTTGCCACGGCTGCCCTGACTGCTCTCTGACGTATGCACCGGCACATGATGACAGGCGACGACATGAGCGTCACCCCCGTTGACACCTGTCTCAGGAGCTGGACGTGCGGAACCGTCAGCGGGCCGGCCCGTCCTCCGGGCATGGCTCCGGGCCGGGTGCGGGCCGGGCGTCCAGCTCACGGATGCCCGCGCGCCGGAGCACCTCGACGGCCCGGGACTCGGGGTCCGCGGTGAGCCCTGCGAGCAGGTCGAGGCCGGTGACCTGGGACTCGCCACGGAGCCGGGCGCGCTCGCGGGCTCCGGCGACGGCGGCGGCCGCGGTGGGCGACCAGCCGGCGGCGTCCCTGGCATCGCGGGCGCCGGGCACGGTCACGGCGGGGACGACGGCGAGCGCGCCCGAGTCCTCGACCCGGCCCTGCCAGCGCAGCCCGTAGCCGATGCTGCGCTGCACGAGATAGCCGAGCAGCCGGGCGAGTTGCGGCGGGCCGCCGACAGCCGCGCGGACCTCGGGGTCGTGCTCCAGCAGGGAGTGCAGCAGATGGGCGGTGTCGATCTGCCGGTCCCCGTCCCGCACGGCCCGGCGGCGGGCACCGGCGACCACCGCTGCCAGCTCGGCGTCGAGCACGGCATCGTCGTCCAGGTGCGAGACCGCCTCGTCGTGGCCGGTGCGGCGGGCTGTACGGGGTTGCACAACCCTTACCCCATCAGCCTCAGCGGGCCGAGTCATCCACGAGCGGAACCATCTTCGCGTCCCACACGGAGTGGACATCGGCGTTCGACATCTCATCCTTACGGAGGAGATCAGGCCGATCCGGGCCGGGCAGCGCGCGCCGCCTTGCCCCGCGCCCCGTAAACAGCGGCGAGCATCCCCACTCGTCCCTCCCCCGTGCGGGGGGGGAGGTGTCCGAGCGCCGGTGTGTGGCGCTGCCGGCGGTCGACGGCAGGCAGCGCGTGGACCGGGCGTACGCACCGCAGGACGCCCTGCTCGCCGACCTGTTGCGGCAGGGCCGGCACTGCCACGACGAGAGCGCCCTCCCGCGCGCCTCCGACGTGTTCGGCGCGGCGGTGACACGGCGGGTGGGCCGACGCCGCCGGACCTGGCGATTTACTGACGGTTCATCAGTATTGAATGTTCGCCCTCCTGCGGCTACGTTCCGCGACACCGTAGCCCGCTACGCCCGATCCGAAGGGGTGGTCGCATGGCCGAAGTCAGCGCGGAGGCACGCATCGGGGCACCGGCCGAGCAGGTGTGGGCCCGGCTCACCGACTGGTCGTCGTACGGGGAGTGGAACGCCACCCACACCGGCTTCCCCGACGGGGGCCCGGAGAACCTGGCGGTGGGCGGGACGTTCCGGGAGAACATGAAGCTGATGGGCTTCCCGGCCGAGGTCGACTGGACCATCGAGGAACTGGAGCCGGCACGGGTGTTCGCCATCAGAGGCAAGGGCCCGATGGCGGTGACGGTCGCCACCCGGTACACCCTCGCACCCGACGGCGACGCCACCTGCGTCCGCATCGACGGGGAGTTCACCGGCGCCGCGGTGTCGCTGATGGCGGGCAAGCTGAAGGACTCGGCGACGGCCGCCCTGAACGAGTCGCTGCGGGGGCTGGCCGGCCTGGTCGCCTGAGGCCGGGACGCGAAGGCGCCCCGCGCGGTCCCGCGCGGGGCGCCCCACCCTGCCGCACGAGACCTCAGTCCTCGTCGGCGAGGATCAGGTACAGCCTCTTGCGGGCGTCGTTGATGACGGCCAGCGCCTTCTCGTGCTGCTCCTTGCTGCCGGTCTTCCAGACCTGACCGAAGGCCTCCATCAGACCGAAGCCGGCCTGGCGGATCTCGCCGAGGGCCTCCCAGTCGACCCCGCGCGAGGCCTCCTCCCAGGGGGCGTCCGGCCCCTCGTCGGCGGCGGCGCGCCCGTCCTCGGTGAGGGTGAAGAGCTTCTTGCCGCCCTCGCTCTCGCTGGCGATCAGACCCTCGTCCTCCAGCAGCTGGAGCGTGGGGTAGACCGAGCCGGGGCTGGGCTTCCAGGCGCCACCGCTGCGGGCGGCGATCTCCTGGATCATCTCGTAGCCGTGCATCGGGCGGTCCTTGAGCAGGGCCAGGATCGAGGCCCGCACGTCACCGCGCCGCGCCCGTCCCCTCGGGCCGCCGCGCCCCCGATGCCCCCAGGGTCCGGGTCCACCAGGGCCGAAGCCCGGCCCACCGGGACCGAACGGCCCGAAGGCGGCCCGTCGCCGCTCGAATCCCTCGAAACCGCGCAGACCGGGGCCTTCGCGCCGAGTCCGGTGCTCGAATCCGTGCGTGTTCATGGCGATCACTCCATTCCATCGATGATCCGTCACGTCTGCATCGCGTATCGTACGCGATATCTCGACGATATATCGGCAACGATCGCCTGACAAGCCCCTTCCCGACAGCGGGTCCCGTGGGCGCTCGGCGAACCCGAGGTGCCGGACCGCCCCGCCGACCCGACTGGCCCGGGCACGGTCGGGTGGCGCCGCCGTGCGGAAAACGTGCCAGAGGTCGTGAATTGGCCTTGGGTGGACCTCGGCAGCGGCGCTAGCGTCGCCGTCATGCGCATGCGAATCGTGGACGCCTTCACCGACCGCCCCTTCGCCGGCAACCCGGCCGGAGTCCTGCTCCTGGACGACGTCTTCCCGGACGACGACTGGCTCCAGAACGTCGCCATGGAGGTCAACCACGCCGAGACGGCGTTCGCCCACCGCCTGCCCGAGGGCGGCGAGGCGGACTGGGCGCTGCGCTGGTTCACGCCCGTCGCCGAGGTCGCGCTGTGCGGGCACGCCACGCTCGCCACCGCCCATGTGCTGCACACCACCGGCGCCCACGAGGGCACGGTGCGGTTCGCCACCCGCAGCGGCGTGCTCATCGCCACGCCCGCCCCGGACGGCTCCATCACACTCGACTTCCCGACGGCCCCGCTCACCCCGGCCGAGATCCCGCCGGGTGTCGCCGAGGCGCTCGGCGCACAGCCGGTCGCCGCGTTCGACACCGGCCCCGACGTCGGCGACCTGCTGCTGGAACTGGCCGACGAGAAGACGGTCCTGGGCCTCGCGCCTGACCACAAGTCGCTCGGCGCCTTCTCCGCGCGCGGCATCATCGCCACCGCACGCGCCGACGACGCGTCCCGGGGCTACGACTTCGTCTCCCGCTGCTTCTTCCCGAACGTCGGCATCGACGAGGACCCGGTCACCGGCAGCGCCCACACCGCGCTCGCCCCGCACTGGTCCGCGCGCCTCGGACAGGGCGACCTCACGGGGCTCCAGGCCTCCCGCCGCACCGGCCTGGTCCGCACCGCCCTGCGGGGTGAACGCACCCTGCTCACCGGCCGCGCGGTCACGGTCATCGAGGGGGAACTGCGGGCCTGAGGGCCCGGTCGTCAGGCCGTCGGCAGCCAGCCCACCCTGCCCGCGAGGAGGGCGTAGCCGACGAACGCGCCGATGTCGAGCAGCGAGTGGGCGACGACCAGCGGACCGACCCGGCCCCAGCGACGGTACAGGTACACGAACACCACGCCCATGACCATGTTGCCGAGGAAACCGCCGACACCCTGGTAGAGGTGGTACGAGCCGCGCAGAACCGCGCTGGCGACCAGTGCGCTCCCCGGGGCCCAGCCCAACTGGCCGAGCCTGCGCAGCAGGTAGCCGACGACGATGACCTCTTCGAGGATCGCGTTCTGCATCGCCGACAGGATCAGCACCGGGAACTTCCACCACACGTCCGGCAGCGCCTCGGGCACGACCGTGAGGTTGAAGCCGAGGCCGCGGGCGGCGAGGTAGAAGGCGATGCCGGTGCTGCCGATCACGGCCGCGATCGCGGCGCCGCGGGCCAGGTCGGGCCAGGGCCGGGTGCGGTCGAAGCCGAGCGTGCGCAGGCTGCCGCCCTCGCGCAGGAGCAGATGGGCGACGAGCGCGACGGGGACCAGCGCGGTGGCGATGCCGAACAGCTGCCAGGCCAGGTCGAGCCAGGGGCGGCCGGGGGCGGCCGACGCGTTGAGGGTGGCCGCCTGGTCCTTCAGACCGCCCGGCTTGGTGACCGCGCCGACGAAGCTGATCAGCGCGGAGACCCCGCTCGCGCCCAGCGACAGGGCCAGGACGAGCAGCGTCTCGTCCCGCAGGATCCGCCGCGGGTCGCGCCGCCGCGCCCCGGATTCGGCCACCGACTCAGCCTCCACCTGCACCCCTGCCTCCGTCCGGCTCATGGACCTCGGGCCCACCTCTGCTGGCAAGGATCGCAGAAGGAGACATGAGGACGGCGTACAGGGCACCGCACCTCACGACGCCGCGCGCCTCCCGCCGCGAGGGCTCGGGCCGGCGGTGGGTACGACGCTCGGACCGCGCGGCTCCGGCTCACCCCAGCGGCACCGGCTCCGGCAGCCCCACCGGCCACGTGTGCACCGGCTCGCCCACATGCATCAGCTCGGCATAGCGCCGCGTCGTGGCCGCGAGGGCCGCCTCGCGGGTCATGCCCTGTTCGAGGCAACGGTGGAAGGTGGCCGCCTGCCACGACGCACCGTTCACCCGGCGCCGGCAGCGCTCCTCGATGACGCCGAGGTAGAGGTCCCGGTCGGCCGGCTCCACACCCCATGCGTCCAGCCCGGCCGAGGCGAGCGGCAGCAGCTCGTCGCGGACCAGGCCGACCGCGTCGACCTCGCCGGTACCGCCGTACCGTCCCCTCCGGGGCCACACGAACCGCGCGTCGATGCCGTACCGGCACGCGGCGTCGAAGTTGGCCTCGGCCGCGGCGAAGGGCAGCCGGGTCCACACCGGCCGGGACTCCTCGGCGAGAGCGCGGACCAGGCCGTAGTAGAAGGCCGCGTTGGAGATCACATCGGTGATGGTCGGCCCGGCCGGCAGCACACGGTTCTCCACCCTGAGGTGGGGCACGCCGTCGGCGATGCCGTACACCGGCCGGTTCCAGCGGTAGATCGTGCCGTTGTGCAGCACGAGTTCGGCGAGCCTCGGTGTGCCGCCCGCCCCGACGACCTCCAGCGGTTCCTCGTCGTCGCAGATCGGCAGCAGCGCCGGGAAGTAACGCAGGTTCTCCTCGAACAGGTCGTACGCGGAGCTGATCCACCGCTCGCCGAACCAGGTGCGCGGCCGTACGCCCTGCGCCTGGAGCTCGGGCGGGCGGGTGTCGGTGGACTGCAGGAACAGTGGGGGCCGGGACTCCCGCCACAGCTCGTGACCGAACAGGAACGGAGAGTTGGCGCCGACGGCGATCTGCGCGGCCGTCGCCGCCTGCGCCGCGTTCCACACGTCCGCGAACCGGGCCGGGGTGACCTGGAGGTGCAGCTGCACGGAGGTGCACGCCGCCTCCGGGACGATCGACTTGGAGGTGCACACGAGGTGCTCCACGCCCTCGATGTCGAGCCGGAAGTCCTCACCCCGCGCGGCCACGATCTGATCGTTGAGCAAGGTGTAGCGGTCGACCTCGGAGAGGTTAGAGGAGACCAGGTCGTCGCGGTCGAGGGTGGGCAGGATGCCGATCATGACGATGCCGGCATCCACTTCGCCCGCCTTGCGGTCGGCGTAGGCGAGCGAGGTGCGCAGTTCCTCCGCGAGCCGGTCGAATACCCGTCCGCCCAATCGGTGCGGGGCGATGTTGACTTCCAGGTTGAACATGGCGAGTTCCGTTTGGAAATCACGGCTCGCGATCCGCTCCAGTACCTGCCCGTTCAACATTTTCGGCATGCCGTCGGACCCGGCGAGATTCAATTCGATCTCGACCCCCATGAGGTTCTTGGGGCGGTCGAATCGCTTCTCCCGCAGCAGCCGCTCCAGTCCCGCAAGGCACTTCTGGAGCTTTTCGCGGTAGCGCTGGCGATCGGACAGGTCGAACTGCCCCGCCACGACCTTCTCCCCCATCGAAGTGTCCTTCCTCGGATGAGCGGGCCGACGAACCGGCCGCCTGGCTCCCGGGTGCAGGGGGGATGATGCCCAGCGGAAGCGATCCATAACGCCCCGCGCGAGCCCGGCAGCCGCTACTCTGTCGGAATGTTCCCCGCGGCACATTCACGGGGCATGGGTCGGATGGACCACCGGGTGCCCCCATCACCTCGTGAAAAACGCCGACGACATCCAGCCGACCGCTGCCGGCGCGTATTGCGAGGTCAGCGGCAGGACGGCGGTCCGGAAATCGGAAGAACTCCCGCAAATCGTCGGCTTATTACCGCCTTGCGCGACTTCCCCGAACGAGTTAGACGAAACAACGGCCGAACACGCGTCATATAAACTTCGCCCACAAGGCGGAAGGCTGACGCCTCGGTCCTGGCTCCTGCCGTGTCCAGGCCGTCCCGACGACGGGCGGCAGGCCGAGCCGCACCCATGTTCACCGACCGGGCCTCCACCCTTCCGGCCTTGCGTGAGCAGACAGCGCCGTCCGCCCCACCCTCCTCGCGCCGCCGCGCCTGTCGAACGAGAGGCGACCCACATGCCGCTGCACGTGCCCCCTGCCCCCGCGCCTGCCCTGCGTTCCGTCCTCACCGCTCTCGGTTCTCCCACCGCGGTCCGTGAGGCCCGCACCCCCTCCCTGCGCGCCGCGCAGGGGCCGACGACACCCGAACTGCCGCTGCCCGTGCACGTACTGGACCGGATCACCGCACAGGGCCTGTCCGCGACCCGGCTGGCCGGCTGGCGCTTCCTGATCCGCTGCGGCGACCGGGCGGTGGCCGCGGCCGAGACGATGCTCACCCCCGACGGCTGGGCCTTCTCGCACTTCTTCGAGGGCCCGTACGTCCCGTCCACCGAGCGCGCCCTGCACCAGGCGGAGGCGCTGCCCCAGCCGTTTCAGGCGCGTCTGCTGTCCGTGCCCGGCCTGTACATGCTCACCCTGTGGCTGCACGGCGACATCACCGCCGACGGTGGGGCGGGCCACCCGGCCGACACCGATCTGCTCGTGCCGCTCGCACCGGCCCCGCCCGGCATACCGGCGCACCGCCCGTTCCGGGTCACCGAGCTGCTTCCGGTACTGACCCATCGCGCGACCCCGGTACCGCTGCTCGGGCCGCCCGTGCTCGGTTCACCCGCCTGACCGAGCGGCCGCGTGCCCCGCTTGCCCGCGAGGGCGGCGGGGTACGTCCATGTCAGTGGCCCTGGGCTGCGCTGACTAGCCCGTTCCGGCCACCGAGAACCACCCTAAATGACAGGGCACTTGGACTGAACCGTCCGCGCGGGTGACGCGTCATGAACCTGTGAGAAGCGGTGCTGCGAAATCCCTGCGGAACGACGCCGAGAGGGCAACACTGGGTTCCGACCGACTTATCACCACGGGGGACGGCCATGACCACGACAGAGCGAGAGATCCCACCCATGTGCCAGCACCAGCCGCCGTGTCCGCCAGCCGAATCCGCCGACCGGGAGTCCGCCCGTCTCGTGGCGCACCACCCGGAGCAGGGATGGAGTCTGCTGTGCAACGGCGTCCTCCTCTTCGAGGACACCGGTGAGCTGCTGCCCGACGGCCGGATCATCGCTCCGCACCGCCCGCTCGGTGCGGAGCAGGTGATGACGGCCGCCTGAGCGGAGCACGAGAAGGACAAGAGGGGCCGGCCGCACGCATCCGGTGCGAACCGGCCCCGAGGTGTGTCCGGGGGCAGCTACCGTCGGTAGCCGGGTGCTATCGCAGCGCCTCGCGCAGCGCCTGGTACGCCGGCTTGGGGTTCAGTTGCTCGTCCCAGGGCAGGGCCGCGCCCTCGCCCGCGAAGACGCCCGGGATCCAGGAGTACTTGTCGGTGAAGTCCCAGATGGTGATACCGACGCAACGGCGAACGCTCAGACAGGCCTTCGTCAGATTCGCGTACCAGCTCGCCTGCTCGGCCAGCTTGTCGGCGGTCGCGGGCAGCTGCATCCGGATGTCGACCTCGGTGAGGGCGGTGTCCAGGCCCAGGCCGGTGAAGCGGCGCAGGTTGTCCGCGATGGTGGTGGGATAGCCGTACTGCAGCGCCAGATGGGTCTGGAAGCCGATGCCGTCGAGCGGCACGCCCTTCGCCTTGAGGTCCTTGGCCAGCGCGTAGTAGGCGTCGCTCTTCGGCCCGACCGCCTCGATGTTGTAGTCGTTCAGGTAGAGCTTCGCGTGCGGGTCGGCCTCGTGGGCCCAGCGCAGCGCGTCGGCGATGTAGCCGGGGCCGAGAGTCTTGTACCAGAGGGTCTCGCGATAGGTGCCGTCCTCGTTGAAGGCCTCGTTGACGACGTCCCAGGAGTAGACCTCGCCCCGGTAGTGCCGTACCTCCGTGGTGATGTGCTTCTTCAGCACGGCCCGCAGTGCGCTCGCGGTCCACTGCTTCGAGGTGAGCCAGTCGGGCAGCTGGCTGTGCCAGACGAGGGTGTGAGCGCGGACCTTCTGGTGGTTCTTGCGGGCCAGGTCGACGATCTGGTCGCCGTTGGTCCAGTCGAAGACTCCTTGCTGCGGCTCGGTGGCGTACCACTTCATGCCGTTGCCGGGCGTGATCATGTCGAACTCGCTGCCGAGGATCTTCGTGTAGGCGCTGTCGGTGAGTTCGGGGTTGTCGGTGGCGCTGCCGAAGTACCGTCCGTGGCGCTCGGCCAGGTCGGCGAGGGTCGGCTGCCGTGCATGGGCCGGCGCGGCCTGCGCGGCGGGGCCGGTGGCGACACCGGCGGCCACCAGGGCGGCCGCCAGGGCACCGGCGGCTCCGAGACGCGTGCTCTTTCCGGGCATGGTGCGACTCCTGACTTTCCAGAAGGTGGTCGGCCTTTACCGCGCCGACGCGCAGAAGCCGACAGAGCTCGTTCGAAACATTCGATTGAGCGACCGAACGTTCCGAGCGGCGACTCTAGGAAGGCGCATCGGAGGCGTCAAGGTGTCGTGCGGGAGGTCGTGGGCGCGTAGTCGAACCAGTCGAAGACGGCGCTGCCCTCGGTGACGTACATCCCGATGACACGGCCGGTGAATCCGGTGGCCACCTGAGTGGACAGATAACGGCCGTCCAGTCCGGCCAGTTGAACGGATCCCTCCGCCGTTCCGACGGAGAAGACGAGGGTGTCGGGACCGCTCCCGGGTCCGGGGCTCCGGGTCTCCCGGATGTCGACGGCCAAGATGACCGGGCCCGCGGGCAACGGGAGTTCGGCGACGCGCTGCCGCAGCGGACCGATCCGGGCGACCACGGCCGCGGTGCGCGTGCCGGGGCGCGGGCCGTCACCACCGCCTGTCCGCCGGCCGTTCCCCGGGTCGACCGCGCGGCCGTTTCCCGTGCCTGCTGCGGGCACGTCGTCAGCGGCGGGCTCCGAGTCGGCCACCTCCAGGTCGTAGTGGTGCTCCTCGTCCAGGCGGACGGACAGCCCGGCCCGGCCCGTACCGGCCTCCAGGCGTGCGGCGGCGATGCAGTCGAGGTGCTGCTGGCGGCGGCCGACGAAGGTGTGCCCGGGGCGGTCGAGGCTGCCCCCGGTGGCGGTCAGCGTGAGCCGGCCGGGCCGCTCCGTGAGCGACCAGCACCCCTCGGGCCTGCGGCGCGGCGTTATCCAGTGCGGCGCCAGCACCGGGGAGGCGAAGTCGTCGCGCGCCGGGGGCAGTACGAACGGGGCCCAGGCGGTCGGTGCGGTATGCCGCTCGCGCACGTGGCCCACCCGGGGCCAGCCGTCGGCCCACTCCACCGGCACCAGGAAGGTCTCCCGGCCGAGGACGTGGAACTCCGGGAAGTAGCCGCGCGGCCGGGTGCCGAGGAGCACCATCCACCAGGTGCCGTCGGCCGCCTGGACCAGGTCGGCATGGCCCGTGCACTGGATCGGCGAGCCCGCACCGCGGTGGGACAGCAGCGGGTTGCCGGGCGCCGGTTCCCAAGGGCCGCGCGGGGAGCGGGCGCGTGCGGCGGACACACCGTGTCCCAGGGCGGTCCCGCCCTCGGCGAGCAGCAGGTACCACCACTCGCCGATGCGGTACAGATGTGGTGCCTCGGGGTCCCTCAGGCCGGTGCCGGACCACATCGGCAGCGGGCCTTCGAGCACCTCCCCGGTGCGCGGATCGATCCGGGCCACGGTGACCCCGGCCATGGCGCACCAGCAGGAACCGTCCTCGTCCCAGGCCAGGTCCGGGTCGATGCCGGGCAGGTCGATCCACACCGGGTCCGACCAGGGCCCCTCGGGACGCTCGGCGGTGACGAGGAAGGTGCCCCCGGCGCCGACGCTCGTGGTGATGACGTGGAAGAGCCCGTCGTGGTACCGGATCGTCGGGGCGTAGACGCCGCCGGAGGCCGGCGTGTCGTCGGGCAGCGCCAACTGGCCCGGACGGTCGAGGACGTTGCCGATCTGGCGCCAGTGCACCAGGTCACGGCTGTGGAAGATCGGCACGCCGGGGAAGTACTCGAAGCTGGAGCACACCAGGTAGTAGTCGTCCCCCACCCGGCACACGCTCGGGTCGGGGTGGAATCCGGGGAGGACGGGGTTGCCGTAGGTCCGCATGACTGGCCTCCCAGCTCGAAATTTTCGATTTCGACATCGAATCCTAGCGGTGAGTTGCCGATCGCCGAGGGACGGAGATCGGTGCCGGAAATCGTTGAAGAAGACACCGTTCGCCCGACTGGTCGAATCGCCGGTACGGGAGTGGGATGGAAGGAAGCAAGGGCCTTGCAGGGCGGGCACGTCCGCGCGCGGGACGCCCCGGCGTCGCCCGCGAGGAACGGTGGAGTGATGTCCGGTTTCGACGCCTCGGCGGCCCCCCGGGTGGTGGTCGGTGTGAGCGGCTCGCTGGGCAGCGTCACGGCCCTGCGACGGGCCACCGCGCTGGCCTGCCGGCTGGGAGCCGAACTGTGGCCGGTGCTGGCCTGGGAGCCGCCGGGGGGTGACCCGGCCGCGCGCCGCTCCCCCGCCGCCGGTCTGCTCGTCGAGGACTGGCAGCGGCTGGCCCGGCAGCGGCTGGCCGCGGTGCTGGAGGAGATCTTCGGCGGGAACTCCCCCGGTGTGCGGATGCACGCGGTCGTGGTACGCGGCGCTCCGGGCCCGGCGCTGGTGGCGACCGCGGACCGGGAGGACGACGTCCTGGTCGTGGGCGCGGGCCGACGCGGTCTGCAGCGTGCCTTCTCGGGCCGCGTCTCCCGGCACTGCCTGGCGCATGCCGTCTGCCCGGTGCTCGCCGTACCACCGTCCCCCCTGGAGTCGCAACTGCTGTCCGTCCACCGGCGCAACACCTGGCATCTGCGCATGGACATCCGAGGGCTGTGAGGAGGGTGCGGTGCGCCCCGGCAGTACCGCACGCCGGCCGCGCTGCCGTCGCGTCAAGAACCGCGCCCCCGCCGTCAGGGCGCCGTCAAGGCGCGCCCCGGCGGGGGCGGGAACTGTCTACCGTCTACGTCATGAGGCACCGAGACGGCACCCACACCCGGCGCACCGGCTCGTGCCCGACCGGTGTCGTCGCCGCCGTGTACGACCGTGACTGGGTGGCTGCCGTGCGTACGTCGATCCGCTGTGCCGGAGCGCTGCTGACGCTGCTGCTGCTCATCGACCTGGCGTCCGGCACCCTCACCTGGTGGCGCGGTGCCCTGTGGGCGGGCATCGCCCTGCTGCTGTTCCTCGTGCTGTTCCCGGTACGGGTCTCGGCCGGCGCGGGCTGGCTGGCCACCCACCGGCTGCTGCGCACCCGCAGGGTCCGCACCGATCTGCTGGTCGCGGTACGCCCGCTGGAGGGTGTGGCCCAACGCCTGCTCCTGCGCGACACCCTCGGGAACCGGATCGAGATCGACCCGGAGGTCCTGATCCGCAACCCCGCGCTGTGGCACCTGGTCGACGAGGGCGCCCGGATCTCCGAGGCGGCCGGCACCCTGGTCTGCGGCACGACCGCCCTGCACCGCCTCGCCCGCCGCCTCGACAGCGAGACGGCCCGGGCGGTGTTCCGCGCCTCCGGTCTGCGCTGAGGCGGCTCGTCCGAGGCCCGCGCCATGACGCTCGGTGGTCGACGACGCAACGGCGGCGCCACCGGCGGACACCGCGGCCGTACCACCGGCGAGCGCCTCCTGCCTCCCTTCTTGATGCGGCTCTGCCGCTCGCACGCCATTCTTGACGCAAGATTGACGGCCCCGGGGCCAGGATCCATGGGCCCGGGCGTCACTCTCCGCATACGCTGGTGCCGCCGTCCGCGTGATGGCCGGAACAGAGCTGAGCCCACACAGGAGAGCCCCCCGATGGCCACGACCGAGCACCCCCCTCCCAGTCGCTTGCGCAACTGGATGCTGGAGGGCCTGTCCGACATGGGCAAGGGCGGTGGCCACACCGGACCGCACGCCGTACCCGAACCTCCGCACAAGGGACAGCGCTGGTACCGGGTCATGTGCCTGACCGGCGTCGACTATTTCTCGACCCTCGGATACCAGCCGGGCATCGCGGCCCTGGCGGCCGGTCTGCTGTCCCCGGTCGCGACCGTCGTGCTGGTCCTGGTCACCCTCGTCGGCGCCCTGCCCGTCTACCGGCGGGTGGCCGAGGAGAGCCCGCACGGCGAGGGCTCCATCGCCATGCTGGAGCGCCTGCTGTCGTTCTGGAAGGGCAAGCTGTTCGTCCTGACGCTGCTGGGCTTCGCGGCCACCGACTTCCTGATCACCATCACCCTGTCGGCCGCCGACGCCTCCACCCACCTGGTGGAGAACCCGCACCTGACCGGCGCCCTGCACGGCCACCAGATGATGATCACGCTGTTCCTCGTGGCGCTGCTCGGCGCGGTGTTCCTCAAGGGCTTCCTGGAGGCGATCGGTGTGGCGGTCGCCCTGGTCGGCATCTACCTCGGGCTCAACCTGGTCGTCGTGTTCGTCGGCCTCTGGCACGTCGTCACCGCCGGGCATGTGGTCACCGACTGGACCAACGCCCTGACGGCGGAACACGGGAACGTGTTCGTGATGGTCGGCGTGGCTCTGATCGTCTTCCCGAAGCTGGCCCTCGGTCTGTCCGGGTTCGAGACCGGTGTCGCCGTCATGCCCCATGTGCAGGGCGATCCCGGGGACACCGAGGAGAAGCCGACCGGCCGGATCCGGGACGCCAAGAAGCTGCTCACGACCGCCGCGCTCATCATGAGCGGCTTCCTGATCACCACCAGCTTCATCACCACCCTGCTGATCCCTGCGAACGACTTCAAGGCGGGCGGTCCGGCCAACGGCCGTGCCCTCGCCTACCTCGCGCACCAGTACCTCGGCGGCGTCTTCGGCACGGTCTACGACATCTCGACCATCGCCATCCTCTGGTTCGCCGGTGCCTCCGCGATGGCCGGCCTGCTGAACCTCATGCCGCGCTACCTGCCGCGCTACGGCATGGCCCCGCACTGGGCCCGCGCGGTCCGGCCCATGGTCATCGTCTTCACTCTGATCGCCTTCCTGGTGACCTGGATCTTCGACGCCAATGTCGACAAGCAGGGCGGTGCGTACGCCACCGGTGTGCTGGTGCTGATCAGCTCGGCCGCGATCGCGGTGACCATCGCCGCGCGCAAGGCGGGGCAGCGCAAGTGGGCGATCGGGTTCGGCGTGATCGCCGCGGTGTTCCTCTACACGACCGTCGTCAACGTCATCGAGCGTCCGGACGGTGTGAAGATCGGCGCCTGCTTCATCGCGGGCATCATCCTGGTCTCGTTCCTGTCCCGACTGGCCCGCGCCTTCGAACTCCGGGTGACCACCGTGACGCTCGACCCCATGGCGGAACGATTCATCCGGGACATGGCCAGCCGGAAGATGCGTTTCATCGCGAACGAGCCCGGCCACCGGGACAAGGCCGAGTACCGCGACAAGATCGAGCAGATCCGGGCCGACAACGACATGCCCGAGCAGGAGGACTTCGTCTTCGTCGAGGTCAAGATCACCGATCCCTCCGAGTTCGAGGCGAGCATGACCGTGCGCGGCGAGGTCCTGCACGAGCGCTACCGCGTGCTCACTCTGGAGCACTCCTCCATCTCCAACGCCCTGGCGGCCCTCCTCCTGCACGCCCGGGACATGACGGACTGCACCCCTCACATCTACTTCGAGTGGACCGAGGGCAACCCCTTCGCCAACTTCCTGCGCTTCTTCCTCTTCGGCCAGGGCGAGGTCGCCCCGGTCACCCGTGAGGTCCTGCGCGAGGCGGAGCCGGACCGGGAACGCCGTCCCCGGGTGCACACCGGGTGAGAGCGGCGGACCTCGGAGCAGTCGCCGGGTCACCGAAGCCGGCCCCGTCCACGGTTCGCCTGCCGTGGACCTATCGTGGCCGGCATGCAGTCCTACACGATCGGCCAGGCGGCTCGGCTGCTCGGCGTGAGCCCCGACACCGCCCGCCGCTGGGCCGACGCGGGCCGGGTGGCGACCCATCGCGACGAGGCCGGACGGCGGCTCATCGACGGCAGGGACCTGGCCGCGTTCTCGGTCGAACTGGCGAAGGCGGGCGGCGGCGGCGAGGAGGAAACCTCCTACACCTCCGTCCGCAACGCCTTCCCCGGGATCGTCACGGCGATCAAGCTCGGTGACGTCGCCGCCCAGGTGGAGATCCAGGCCGGCCCGCACCGGCTGGTCTCGCTGCTGACCCGCGAGGCCGTCGAGGAACTGGGCCTGGAGGTCGGCATGGAGGCCACCGCGCGCGTGAAGTCCACCAACGTGCACGTCGACCGGGTCTGACCCCGTCCTGCTGGGCATCCCCCGTCGACGACACCCTGCCGGCCACGGCCGTCTCCGAGCCGGTGCTTCCGCAGGACCCGTGCCGGGCCCGGCACGGGTCCTGCGGGATCACGGCGACGGTCGCGCGACGGCTCGATCCGCGGGTGACACCGGGTCCCGCGTCGGTGCGGACGTCGTACTGCCGCGGGCCGGCTGAGCGCTGGGGCTCCATGAGCCGGGCGAGCGTCATCTGCGAGCGCGTCCAGCGCGGCAACCGGCCCGTCCCGTACCAACGCACATGCGAGCCCCACATCACAAGTTCGCGGCTCATGCGAGGGAACAGCAGACTTATGCCTGGCAGATGCGGGAGTATCATCACCGAACGGCCGGTCTCTCCGGCCGGGACAGGGCGCGACCGTTGTTCCGCAGAACGCGAGGAGTAGAACCGTGAAGACCCCTTCCGCGCGCCGGACCCCGCGGATGCTGCAGCTGGCCGGTGCGGGAGCCGCCGCCCTCATGGCCCTCAGCGCCTGCTCCTCATCCTCGGACGCGAAGGACACGACGTCGGGCGCGTCGGACGCCGCCTCCCCGAAGCTGTCCGGCAACGTCACCGTGTTCGCCGCCGCCTCCCTGAAGGAGAGCTTCACGACCCTGGGCAAGGAGTTCGAGAAGGAGCACCCCGGCACCAAGGTCAGCTTCAGCTTCGGCGGCAGCGACACGCTCGCCGCCGGCATCACCGGCGGTGCCCCGGCTGACGTCTTCGCCGCCGCCAGCTCCAGGACCATGGCACTCGTGACGGGCAAGAAGGACGCAGCCGGCACCCCGGCCACCTTCGCGCGGAACCAGCTGGAGATCGCCACCCTGCCGGGCAACCCGCACAAGGTGGCCTCCCTGAAGGACCTCACCAGGTCCGGCCTCAAGGTCGTCCTGTGCGACAGGGACGTGCCGTGCGGCGCCGCCGCCCAGAAGGCCCTGGACGCCGCCGGGCTCAAGCTCACCCCGGTCTCCTACGAGCAGGACGTCAAGGCCGCCCTGAACAAGGTGGAGCTGAAGGAGGCGGACGCCGCGGTCGTCTACAGGACCGATGTGAGGTCCGCGGGTGGCAAGGTGGCGGGCGTGGAGTTCCCCGAGTCCGCCGAGGCCGTCAACGACTATCCGATCGTCCCGCTGAAGAACGCGCCGAACGTCGCGGCCGCCAAGGCGTTCATCGCCCTCGTGCGCTCCGCGGAGGGCCAGAGGGTGCTCGGCGAGACCGGATTCCTCAGGCCGTGACCTCGCTTCTCGAACCCGGCGCCGCAACCGGCCCGCGCACGAGCCGGCCGCGGCGCCGCCGCGGCGGCGCGGGGGGCCGGCGGGGGGTGCCGTTGCCGCTGCTGCTGCCGGGCCTGCTGGCGCTGGCGTTCCTGCTGGTGCCGCTTCTCGCGCTGCTCGTCCGCGCGCCCTGGCGCGGCCTGCCGGAGCAGCTGTCCAGCGCCGAAGTGTGGCAGGCGCTCCAGCTGTCGCTGGTCAGCGCCACGGCGGCGACGGCCGTCAGCCTCGTCCTGGGCGTGCCGCTGGCCTGGCTGCTGGCCCGCACTCAGTTCCCCGGCCGCGGTTTCGTACGGGCCCTGGTGACGCTGCCCCTGGTCCTGCCACCGGTGGTCGGCGGTGTGGCCCTGCTCCTCGCCCTCGGCCGTAACGGGGTGGTCGGCCGGCTGCTGGACGCCTGGTTCGGGATCACACTGCCGTTCACCACCACCGGGGTCGTGCTCGCGGAGGCGTTCGTCGCGATGCCGTTCCTGGTCATCAGCGTCGAGGGCACCCTCCGCGCCGCCGACCCCCGGTACGAGGAGGCGGCGACCACGCTGGGCGCGTCCCGCTTCACCGCGTTCCGCCGGGTGACCCTGCCACTGATCGCGCCCGGCGTCGCGGCGGGCGCGGTCCTCGCCTGGGCGCGCGCGCTCGGTGAGTTCGGCGCGACGATCACCTTCGCGGGCAACTTCCCCGGCCGCACCCAGACCATGCCGCTCGCGGTCTACCTCGCCCTGCAGGACGACCCCGATGCCGCGATCGCCCTCAGCCTGGTCCTGCTGACGGTCTCGATCGCGGTACTGGCAGGCCTGCGAGACCGCTGGATGATCTCATCATGACGAACGCCCGTCCCGCGCGGTCAGACGCCGTGGCCGCTGACACCGGTGAGACCGCAGCACGCCCGGCGGCACCCGGAGCCGAAGACGAGGGCCGCACGGAGGGTGCGGGTGGGGATCCGAACCCGGCCGAAGGTCGGGGCCCCGCCACACGCCCGCACCCGCCCGCGCACGGCCTGGACGCCCGTCTCCTGGTGGACCGCAGCGGCTTCCGTCTGGACATCGCCCTCAGCGCCGCCCCCGGTGACGTCGTCGCCCTCCTCGGCCCCAACGGCGCCGGCAAGACCACTGCCCTGCGCGCCCTCGCCGGCCTCACCCCGCTCACTGCCGGCCACCTGCTCCTGGACGGCACCGATCTGGACCGCACTCCCCCGGAGTCACGCCCGGTCGGCGTCGTCTTCCAGGACTACCTGCTCTTCCCCCACCTGTCCGCCCTGGACAACGTCGCCTTCGGCCCCCGCTGCCACGGCGCGAGCAAGGCGGAGGCCCGCGCCCAGGCGGCGGCCTGGCTGGACCGCATGGGCCTCACCGCCCACGCGGGCGCCAAGCCCCGCCGCCTCTCGGGCGGACAGGCCCAGCGCGTGGCGCTCGCCCGCGCCCTGGCCACCCACCCCCGGCTGCTGCTCCTGGACGAGCCGCTGGCCGCGCTGGACGCCCGCACCCGTCTGGAGGTCCGCGCCCAACTACGCCGACACCTGGCCGAGTTCGAGGCCGTGGCCGTCCTGGTCACGCACGACCCGCTGGACGCGATGGTGCTCGCGGACCGGCTGGTCGTCCTCGAGTACGGCCGCATCGTCCAGGAGGGCCCTCCCGCTGACATCGCCCGTCGTCCGCGCACCGACTACATCGCCCAGCTCGTCGGCCTCAACCTCTACCGCGGCCGGGCCGACGGCCACACCGTACGGCTCGACGCCGGACCCGCCATCACGACCACCGAGGAGCTGTCCGGTCCGGCCTTCGTGGCGTTCCCGCCGTCCGCCGTCACCCTGTTCCGGGACCGGCCCACCGGTGCCAGCGCACGTAACCTCTGGCGCTGCGAGGTGGCGGGCCTGGAGACGCACGGTGACCAGATCCGCGCCGACCTCGCGGGCGAACTTGCTCTCGCCGCCGATCTCACCGCGGTGGCCGCGGCCGACCTCGACCTGCACCCGGGGTCTGCTGTCTGGGCGACGGTCAAAGCGACGCAGACGCACGCGTACCCGGCCTGAACGGGCGGGCGCTCTACCGTGAGTGTCCATGACCCTGAGCATCCGCAACCAGCTTCCCGGCACCGTCACCGAGGTCCACCCGGGCGAGGCGATGGCCATCGTCAAGCTCCGTCTGGAGGGCGGCCAGCATCTCGTGGCGGCGATCACCAAGGAATCCGCCGAGGAGCTGGCCCTCTCCCCCGGCTCGTCCGTCCGCGCCCTGGTGAAGTCGACCGAGGTCTCCGTGGCCGCCCGTCGGGTGGAGGGCCTGTCGATCCGCAACCAGCTTCCCGGCGCGGTCACCGGCCTCAGGACGGGCACCGTCATGGCAACGGTGCACATCTCCGTCGACGGCGGCGAACTGACCGCGGCGATCACCAAGGACGCGGTCGCCGACCTCGGCCTCTTCGTGGGCTCGGACGTGGTGGCCCTCGTCAAGGCGACCGGGGTGTCCCTCGCCTCCGCATGACACGCCGAAGGCCCCGCCCGGTGTGGTGGTGCGGACGGGGCCCGTGCGGAGGAGCGCCCGCTCAGTCCTCGTACGCGTCCAGCGGCGGGCAGGAGCAGACCAGGTTGCGGTCGCCGAAGGCCTGATCGATGCGGCGCACCGACGGCCAGTACTTGTCGGCGGCCGAGACACCGGCCGGGAAGACGGCCTCCTCGCGGCCGTAGGCGTGCTTCCACTCACCGCCGAGCGCGGCCGCGGTGTGCGGGGCGTTCCGCAGCGGGTTGTCCTCCGTCGGCCACTCGCCCGTGCCGACCTTCTCGATCTCCGCGCGGATGGCGATCATCGCGTCGCAGAACCGGTCAAGCTCGGTGATGTCCTCGGACTCGGTCGGCTCGATCATCAGCGTGCCGGCCACCGGGAAGGACATGGTCGGCGCGTGGAAGCCGTAGTCGATCAGCCGCTTGGCCACGTCGTCCACGCTGACGCCGGTCGCCTTGGTCAGCGGGCGCAGGTCGATGATGCACTCGTGCGCGACCAGGCCGCCGGGGCCGGTGTAGAGCACCGGGTAGTGCGGCTCCAGGCGCTTGGCGATGTAGTTGGCCGACAGCACGGCCACCTGGGTGGCCCGCTTGAGGCCCTCGCCGCCCATCAGACGGACGTAGGCCCAGGAGATGGGCAGTATGCCCGCCGAGCCCCACGGGGCCGCCGAGATGGGGCCGACGCCGGTCCCCGGGCCGGCGGCCGGCTGGAGCGGGTGGTTCGGCAGGTACGGCGCCAGGTGCGAGCGGACCGCGACCGGGCCGACACCGGGGCCGCCGCCGCCGTGCGGGATGCAGAAGGTCTTGTGCAGGTTCAGGTGCGAGACGTCACCGCCGAAGTGGCCCGGCTTGGCGAGGCCGACCAGGGCGTTGAGGTTGGCGCCGTCGACGTACACCTGGCCGCCGGCCTCGTGGACCTGCGCGCAGATGTCGGCGACGTGCTCCTCGAACACACCGTGCGTGGACGGGTAGGTGATCATGAGCACCGCCAGCTCGTCGCGGTACTGCTCGATCTTCGCCCGAAGGTCCTCGACGTCGATCTCGCCGTCCTCGGCGGTCCTGACCACGACGACCTTCATGCCGGCCATCACGGCGCTGGCGGCGTTGGTGCCGTGCGCGGAGGACGGGATCAGACAGACGGTGCGCTGCTCGTCGCCGTTGGCCCGGTGGTAGCCGCGTACGGCGAGCAGGCCGGCCAGCTCGCCCTGGGAACCGGCGTTCGGCTGCAGGGACACCTTGTCGTAGCCGGTGACCTCGGCGAGACGTTCCTCCAGCTCGTGGATGAGCGTGAGGTAGCCCTCGGCCTGCTCGGCGGGGGCGAACGGGTGCAGCTGGCCGAACTCGGGCCAGGTGACCGGCTCCATCTCGGTGGTCGCGTTGAGCTTCATGGTGCAGGAGCCCAGCGGGATCATGCCGCGGTCGAGCGCGTAGTCGCGGTCGGCGAGCCGGCGCAGGTAGCGCAGCATCGCGGTCTCGGAGCGGTGCCGGTGGAAGACCGGGTGGGTGAGGTAGGCGTCGGTGCGCAGCAGCGCCTCGGGGAGGGTGTCCTGCGCCGTCGCGTCCAGCGCCTCGATGTCGGCCTCGACGCCGAAGGCGGACCACACGGCGGCGAGCTGGGCCCGCTTGGTGGTCTCGTCGCAGGCGATCGAGACGTGGTCGGCGTCGGCCAGGTGCAGGTTGACGCCGTTCTCCCGGGCGGCGGCGACGACCTCGGCGGCCTTGCCGGGCACACGCGCGGTGAGGGTGTCGAAGAAGGCACCGTGCACGATCTCCACGCCACCGGCCTTCAGCCCCTCGGCGAGGAGGGTGGCGTACCGGTGCGTGCGGCGGGCGATGGTCCTGAGGCCTTCCGGACCGTGGTAGACGGCGTACATGCCGGCCATCACGGCGAGCAGCACCTGCGCGGTGCAGATGTTGCTGGTGGCCTTCTCGCGGCGGATGTGCTGCTCACGGGTCTGCAGCGCGAGGCGGTAGGCCTTGTTGCCATCGGCGTCGACGGAGACGCCCACGAGACGGCCGGGGAGGCTGCGCGCGAACTTCTCGTGCACGGCCATGTAGCCGGCGTGCGGACCGCCGAAGCCCATCGGCACGCCGAAGCGCTGGGTGGTGCCCACGGCGATGTCGGCGCCCAGCTCGCCCGGAGAGGTCAGCAGGGTCAGGGCGAGCAGGTCGGCGGCGACGGTGACGAGCGCGCCCAACCGGTGCGCCTGGTCGATGACCGGCTTGATGTCCCGTACGGCACCCGAGGCGCCCGGGTACTGGATCAGCACGCCGTTGATCTCGCGCGCGGCGACCTCGGCCGGGATGCCCGCGGAGAGGTCGGCGACGACGACCTCGACGTCGGCCGGTTCGGCACGGGTCTGGATGACCGCGATGGTCTGCGGCAGGGTGTCCGCGTCGACCAGGAAGAGGCCCTTCTTGTTCTTGCCCATGCGCCGGGACAGCGCCATGGCCTCGGCGGCGGCGGTGCCCTCGTCGAGGAGGGAGGCACCGGAGGTGGGCAGGCCGGTGAGGTCGGCGACCGTGGTCTGGAAATTCAGCAGCGCTTCGAGCCGGCCCTGGGAGATCTCCGGCTGGTACGGCGTGTAGGCCGTGTACCAGGCCGGGTTCTCCATGACGTTGCGCAGGATGACGGGCGGCGTGAACGTCCCGTAGTACCCCAGGCCGATCATGGAGTCGAGGACCTGGTTGCGGTCGGCGAGCGCGCGCAGTTCGGCGAGCACCTCGGCCTCGGTGCGGGCGCCCGGCAGGTCGAGGGCGCCGGCGTTCTTGATCACATCCGGGACCGCTGCGGCGGTCAGCTCGTCCAGCGAGCCGTATCCGACGTGCGCGAGCATCTTGGCCCGCGCCTCCTGGTCGGGCCCGATGTGGCGCTGCTCGAACGGGATGCCCGCTTCGAGCTCCGAGAGCGGAATGCGGTGGGCGGTCATTGCGGAGGCCTCCTGGTCTGACGCGACCTTCGAAGGGCACCACGGCACGGGTGCCCGGACGGCCTCCCCCTCTGTCATCTCAACCTGAGAGCTTCACCGGGTATGCCCCGGCTTTCACCGTCGGTGAGAGCCGGTGCTGTCGACACCCGCCCTGCTTTCCAGAGTGACCTCGTCCGTGCGGTACGTGAGCCTGAGAGATTCCGGGGAGGATTTGCTCCTTCGGCGCCTCCGAGGTGGGTCGGAGGACTCTCCCGCACGGGGTCAGCAGCCGCTGTCAGCCTACCAGCGGGGTCCGCACCGGGGTCCTCGAGTGGCCGCCTGCCTGAATGTGCTCTTTTGTAGTGCTTACGGATGAGTCGCGACCAAGTGGAGGGAGAGGGACCGTGCTGACCGAGATCGATCCGCGTAACCTGATCGGCTGCAAGGCGTTCGACCGCAATGGCGCCAAGATCGGCACCATAGACGAGGTCTACCTCGACGACGCGACCGGCGTCCCCGAGTGGGCGGCCATACGCACCGGCCTGTTCTCCCGCGACGCATTCGTCCCCCTGGAACCGAGCGAGCTGATCGACGGCTCCCTCCACGTCCCCTTCGACCGCGCCCTGATCAAGGACGCCCCCGACTTCGGCGTGGGCCGCCACCTCTCCCCCGAACAGGAACTCCAGCTCTACCACCACTACGGCCTGGACGTGGCCTCACCCCCGTCCGTAGCGGACCACGACTTCGGCAAACTGGCGGGTTCTGAGGAGACGTGACTCCTCCCCGGTGCCCGGGGCGGAGCGCCGTGTCGTTCACTGCTCGAGGGACCGGCTCGAGCGGGCGAACGGGCCGAGTCCGAGACCAGCGGCAACGGATCGGCGGACTCCAGCACGGGATCGTCGACGGAGAACGTCCGCACCCGCCCCGGAGGGGACAGCGGCGTCTCGAACCGCACCGTCACCCGCCCCAGCCCGCTCCCCTGCACCCACCCGTGCCCGTACTCCGCGTGCCGCACGTCCTGCCCGGCCCGCCACGACCGCTCCTCCGGCTCCGCCCGCTCCACCACCGTCTCGGCCTCGCCCCGCCCCGGCTCCTCGACCGCGGGCACCGGCATGGCCTGCGCGAAAAGGTCCTCCTGCGTGTAGTCGGCGAGCCCTGAGACACCCACGCCCAGCAGGCGGACCCCGCCCGTGGTGTCCACGGAGTCCAGCAGTCGTGCGGCCGCCTCCCGCACCACCGCCGGATCGTCGGTCGGCCCCCGCAGCGTCTCCGACCGGGTCAGGGTCGAGAAGTCGTACCGCCGCACCTTCAGCACGATCGTCCGCCCGGACAGCCCGGCTCCCCGCAGCCGCCCCACGCACCGGTCGGCGAGCCGTCGCACCTCGAGCCCGATCCGCAGCCGGTCGTGGATGTCCACGTCGTAGGTGTCCTCGACCGACACCGACTTCGCCTCGCGCTCGGCCACCACGGGCCGCTCGTCGTGGGCCAGGGCCATGGCGTACAGGGCCTGCCCGTGGGCCTTGCCCAGCAGCCGTACCAGCTCGTCCTCGCCTGCCTCGGCCAGCTCCTCGACCGTGGTGATCCCGGCCCTGCGCAGATGGTCCCCGGTGGCCGGCCCGACCCCCGGCAGGGTCCGCACCGGCATCGGCCCCAGCAGCGCCCGCTCGGACCCCGGCTCGATGACCACCAGCCCGTCCGGCTTGGCCTGCTCGGAGGCGATCTTGGCCAGCATCTTGGAGGCGGCCAGCCCCACCGATCCGGTGAGCCCGGTGACCGCCCGGATTTCCGCGCGCAGCCTCGTCCCGGCCAGCCGCGCCGATTCCTCGTCGCACGCCGTCCCGCCGGCCTCCAGGTCCACGAACGCCTCGTCCAGGCTGAGCGGCTCCACCAGCGGCGACAGCCCACGCAGCAGTGCCATCACCTGCTCGCTGATCTCCCGGTACAGGCTGAAGCGAGGCACGAGATACGCGGCGTTGGGCGCGAGCCGACGCGCCTGGGCCATGGGCATCGCCGAGTGGACCCCGAACGCCCGCGCCTCGTACGACGCGGTGGCCACCACCCCGCGCGGCCCGAGTCCGCCCACGACGACCGCCTTCCCGCGCAGGCTCGGCTTGGATGCCTGCTCCACCGAGGCGTAGAAGGCATCCATGTCGAGATGCAGGATCGTGGGCGCGTTTCTCACATGTCCGATGCTGCACCACGGCACTGACAATGCCGTGGTACGGGAGGACGGCTGGGGCCCGCGCTCAGACCGCCCGGTTGCGCCGCCGTGCCAGCTCGTCCGCGGGATTCTGCCCGACAAGGGTCTCGCCGGTGTCGATGCGCTCGCCGTGCAGCTGGGAGAGCGCGCTTTCCACGTCCCGCCACACCACGCCGACGGCGATTCCGAAGATGCCCTGACCGCCCTGGAGGAGGGCGTGGACCTCGTCCGGCGAGGTGCACTCGTACACCGTGGCGCCGTCGCTCATCAGCGTCATCCGCTCCAGGTCGCAAAACCCGCGTTCCCTGAGGTGCTGCACGGCCGTGCGGATGTTCTGCAGCGAGACCCCGGTGTCCAGGAACCGCTTGACGATCTTCAGGACGACCACGTCCCGGAAGCTGTACAGCCGCTGCGTCCCCGACCCGTACGCGGGCCGAACGCTCGGCTCGACCAGCCCGGTGCGTGCCCAGTAGTCGAGCTGCCGGTAGGTGATGCCCGCGGCCGCGCAGGCCGTCGGCCCGCGATAGCCGATCTGCTCCGACGTCATGGAAGCCGCCCCTCCGCCGTTCGGCACGACCGTCGGCCGCTGCGGAGCGTGATCCACCGCGCTGCTGTGAACCGGGTACGGCCCGTTCTCCCCGAAACCACGCACGGGAGCACCCCCAGCCGTACCGTCGCCGCTGGTTCTCACGCCGACCTCCGTCCTTGACCTGCCCTCACGACGGTAGGCAGTCACCACGGGTGCGTCAACGATCGCCACACTCGGCACGCCGAGTGATAATCACCCTAGGAGTGGTTTCCCGTGCCCCACCGCGGGGAAAGGCTAGCCGAATGCGCTCGGGGGACCGTGCAGGACGGCCTCACAGGCCGTTGGCAAGTGCCCGGACACGGCGTGGCCGGCGGCGCCTCACCGTGTCCGGTTCGGCGCCCGCCGACCGTCCGCGATCACTGGTTGCTCGTACCGAAGTCCTCGGGGGAGATCTGGTCCAGGAACTCGCGGAACTTCTCCACCTCGTCCTCCTGCTCGTCCGGGATGGCGATGCCGGCGTCGTCCAGCACCGTGTCGCTGCCGTAGATCGGCGTTCCGGTGCGCAGGGCCAGCGCTATGGCATCGGAGGGACGGGCGCTGACCTCGACCCCGCTGGCGAAGACCAGCTCCGCGTAGAAGACGCCTTCCCGCAGGTCGGTGATGCGTACCTCGGTCAGCTCCTGGCCGACGGCCTCCAGCACGTCCTTGAACAGATCGTGGGTCAGCGGCCTCGCAGGGGCCATGCCCTGCTGGGCGAAAGCGATCGCCGTCGCCTCTCCCGGCCCGATCCAGATGGGGAGGTAACGGTCGCCTCCCACTTCGCGCAGGAGCACGATCGGTTGGTTGGAGGGCATTTCGACCCGGACACCTACGACATCGAGCTCGTTCACACAGCAACCCTAGGCCGTGCTCGGGACGTTTGGGTAGTCGGGCCGGGAACAGGTGGCCGATCCGGCCGCCGGCTGCCCACGGTGTTCAGGGCAGCCGCACCCCGAGCGCGGTCTGCACGAGCGCAGCGTGCAGTTTCACCGTCAGCGCCGCCAGCTCCTTCGTACGGGCCTCGGCGTGCGCCCTGGTCTGCGGGTTGCGGTGACGCTTGAGCGGGGCCATCACCTGCTCCACGAGCCCGGCCTCGCGGTCCGCGGCGGCCTTCATCACCCGAAGGTGGCGTGGCTCGATACCGAACCGGCCCAGTTCGGCGACGAGCGAGGCCACGGTGACCGCCTCGGCCTCGTACGTCCCGTCGTCCAGCGGAGCGATGAGCCCGTACGACTCCCACTCCTTCAGGTCGCCCTCGTCGATCTCCGCCGCGGCCATCAGCTCGGCCCTGCCCACCCGGGCCACCGTGGGCGCGGACGGCTCCGGAACGTCCTCGCCGATGCGCTGACGGCCGACGACGGGCAACTGGACGGCCTCCCCGCGCTCCATGGCGTCCAGGTGCTCGCGGATCACCTTCAGCGGCAGATAGTGGTCCCGCTGCATCCTCAGCACATGCGCCAGGCGCTCGACGTCCCTGGCGCTGAACTTGCGGTACCCCGAGGGGCTCCGCTGCGGCTCGATGAGCCCCTCCGACTCCAGGAAGCGGATCTTGGAGACGGTGACTTCGGGGAACTCGTCGCGCAGCACGTTCAGCACCGTGCCGATGCTCATCAGCCCGCTGTCCCTGGCGGCGGTACCGCTTCCGGCACCGCCGCTCGGTGTTTGAAGCATGGACCTTCCCTGGGGGTTTCCCCCGGACACCGGTCCGGGGGCGGGTCAGATGCCCTGCCGGCTCGCGTAGAACACCAACCGGTACTTGCCGATCTGCACCTCGTCGCCGTTCGCCAGCGCGACCTGGTCGATCCGCTCGCGGTTGACGTACGTGCCGTTCAGGCTGCCGACGTCGGCCACGGTGAACGAGCCGTCCGGGGAGCGGCGGAACTCCACGTGCCGACGCGAGACCGTGACGTCGTCCAGGAAGATGTCGCTCTGCGGATGACGGCCGGCCGTGGTCAGATCGCTGTCCAGCAGGAAGCGGCTGCCCGAGTTCGGGCCGCGGCGCACCACCAGCAGCGCCGAGCCGCGCGGCAGCGCGTCCACCGCGGCCTGCGCCTCCGGCGACAGCATCGGCATCTGGGTCTGACCGGTGACCTCGGCGTCGTACGCCTCAAGACCGGAGATCGAGATCGTGGACGTCGTCTCGGACGCGCGCTCCGGCGCCACCCCCGGGCGCAGCGGCGCACCGCAGTTGGAGCAGAAGCGGGCGTTCTGCGCGTTGCGGTTACCGCACCTCGTACACACCAGGACCGACATGGACGGATCCTCCTGCGGCTGCCCCGCCGGGGCGTTGGACGCGTACGGACCGGGGGCGTACCCTCCACCCGCACCTGAGGCTGACGGTTGCCCGAAACCTATGCCGCCGGACTGCGCAGGGTCAACCGACGTCCCGCTCTGACCTCCGGAAATGCCACCGCCCGGACCAGCGACCTGGTCCCGGAACAGCGGGCGCTGGCCCTCCGCGTCAGGCTGCGCGCGGTGCCGAGCGGTCGCGTTGTCGCTGCCCTCTCGCGCGCTCTTGCCGAACAACTTCGCAAACAACTTCACGGGCGATTCCCCTTGACCGAAACAGACCCGCCCGTGGGGCAGGACGAACCCTGATTGCCTACACCGGCCGAGCCGGACATTCTCACAACGTCCGTAACCACCAGACAGTTTCCACCACGCACCACGCCTTCGGTGCGCCGACCCCCCGCAACCTCATGCCCCTGCCGGACGTCCCCCATGCACCGCAGGTTCACTGGGAGGACGACCGAGCGTAGTCAGGCCGCTTCGCCTGTCGCAAGGCGTCCACGACGATCTTGCCCGACTGCTGGACCGTGACCGTGGCCTGCTCCTTCTCCAGGGTCTGCACCACGCCTCCCGGGATGTTCAGCGCCGGCTCCAGGTCCTGCGGCTTGCCGATGACCTTGAAACGATAGGGGGCGGTGATCTTGTTCCCGTCGACGCCCACGCCGTTGCCGGAATCGGTGAAATAGGTGTCCGCGACCACGCGGACCCCGTTGACCTGGATCGCCTCCGCACCGGCCGCGCGCAGCTCCTGGATCGCGTCGAGCAGCATGTCAGCCTTGACCGTCCCCTTCGTGTCCTCGACCGTCATCGTGATGCCGGGACCCTGAGCGGCCACGGTGCCAGCCAGGATGCCGAGTTGCCTCTCCTTCTCGGCTGTCTGCCTGCGCGCCGCCGCGGCCCGGTCGGAGCTGCTCTGCAGCTCCTGGCGCTGCTTCTCGAGTCCCTGCTTCTCGTCCTCAAGACGCTGAGTACGCGAATCCAGTTCATCGAGGATGCGCACGAGGTCCTCCTGACGTGCCCCGCGCAGCGCGCTGTCGGTGTCGCTGTTGGAGGCCACCTGCACCGCCAGCCCGAAGCCGAGCCCGAACAGGAGCAGGGCGACGATGAGTTGGGCCCGGGTGAAACGCGGCGGCCACAGGCTCTTGACCAGCCGCTGCCGACCGGTCGGCGCCTCCCCCGCCTGCTCCTCGGGGGCCGGCTCAGGAGCCCTTGCGGGCACCTCCTCGGGGAGTTCCTTGCGGAGCCTGTTCTCCGGCCGCTCCGGCTGCTCGCTGCGCTCGTTCTGCTCGCTCATCGCTGTCACGCCCGGAACACGTGCCGCCGGATCGCCGCGGCGTTGGAGAAGATCCGGATACCGAGGACCACCACGACGCCCGTGGACAGCTGCGCGCCCACGCCCAGCTTGTCGCCGAGGAACACGATCAGCGCGGCGACGACCACGTTCGACAGGAACGACACCACGAAGACCTTGTCGTCGAAGATCCCGTCCAGCATGGCCCGCAGACCGCCGAACACGGCGTCCAGTGCCGCGACGACGGCGATGGGCAGATAAGGCTCGACGACCGCCGGAACCTCGGGCCGGACCAACAGGCCGGCCACGACTCCCACGACGAGGCCCAGTACGGCGATCACGATGTGCCCTTCTCAGTCTTCTCGGTGCTCGGCTGTGCTGTACGTACGATCACGCTCGGTGCGGCGGGCAACCGCAGGTCGCCCTGAGTGGAGATGGTGGCGCGGATGCCGAAGTTCTGCTCCAGGGCGTGCAGGTACAGACCGTCGGCGCTGTTCTGGAACGCGGTGCTGAGCCGTTCCCCGTCCCCTACCGCCAGCACCGTGTACGGCGGCACCAGCGGCCTGTTGTCGACCAGTATCGCGTCCCCGGCGGCCCTGATCGCGGACAGGGCGGTCAGCCGCTGCCCGTTGATCGAGACCGCCTCCGCGCCGGACGCCCACAGCCCGTTGACCACGCGCTGCATGTCCCGGTCACGCACCCGGCCGGTGTCGGAGAACCCCGATGTCTCCCGCGGATTGGTGCCGTCACCGCCGGTGCTGGCCTCCTTGGCATCGTCGACCACCAGCTTGACGCCGGGACCGTGAACCGCGGTGGCGCCCGACAGGACCCCCACCAGGTCCGCCTGCGCGCTGCCGCCGCTCGACTTCAGTGCCGCCCGCTGCCGCGCGCTGACGTCGTCGCGGAGCTTGTCGACGGTAGCCTCCAGCTTGTCCGCGTTCGCTGTCTCGCTGTCGACGCGGTCGATCAGTTCCTGGCGCTCCTTGGCCACCACGGGAGCCGCTGCCCGCGTCTGCGCCGCCCCGACGGTCACCACCAGCGCTGCGAGGACGAGGCCGGCAGCGAGGCCCAGCTTCGCCCTGAGCGTCTTGGGCAGGCCGCACTCGCCAAGGGACTTCTTCCGGGCGGCGGCCTCGGCGTAGCCGTCGTCGAGGCTGTGGTCCATGACGTTGGTGATCAACGACATGGAGGCGTCCGGGCGCCGGGGCCGCGTGGGGCTGCTCCGAACGGGGGGTTGCTGCGGCATGCCGCACATCGTCGCATGTCGCGTGCGATTACTCCGAATGACCCCACCGGCGTGCCGGACAGGCCCCCCTTGGGGGACACTAGTCCGGCACGCGCGCGTGCGTGGGTCCTGCCCTACCGGCCGCGCCCCGCTCGCCCATCTGTCGGCGCTGCCCTCCACTACCTCCCGGCGCTGTCCACGACGGCCGACCACTCGTCCAGCAGTGCCTGGGCCGAGGCGTCGTCGGGGCCCTCGGCCCAGAGATGGGTGACGGCCTCCGCCGGGTCGGGCAGCACCATCACCCAGCGACCGTCCGTCTCCACCACCCGCACGCCGTCGGTCGTGTCGACGAAACGATCCCCGGCGGCCTCCACCACCCGCCGCATGACCAGGCCCTTGACGGCCCACGGCGTGGCCAGGTCCCGCTTGAGGACGTGCGCCCGCGGGATCCGCGCGTCGATCTGGCTGAGGGTGAGCTGCGTGCGTGCCACCAGGCCGATGAGGCGTACGAACGCGGCCGTGCCGTCGTAGACGCTGCTGAACTCGGGGACGATGAATCCGCCCTTGCCGTCGCCGCCGAAGATGGTGCCTTCCTCGCCGCCCACGCGCGTGAGGTCGTCGGGGGAAGTGGTCGTCCACTCGACCTGGGTGCCGTGGTAGGCGGCGACCTGCTCGGCGATCCGGGTCGTGGTCACCGGCAGCGCCACCCTCCCGCTGCGCCGCTCGGCGGCCACCAGGTCCAGCATCACCAGCAGCGCGCGGTCGTCCTCGATGATCCGGCCCTTCTCGTCGACGAGCGACAGCCGCTCGCCCACGGGATCGAACCGGACGCCGAACGCGGCCCCCGAGGAAGCCACTATCTCGCCCAGCCGGACCAGGCCGTTGCGCCGCATCTCGCCCGTCTCGGTGGGGCGGGACTCGTCGAGACCGGGATTGATGGTCAGGGAGTCCACGCCGAGCTTGCCCAGCAGGCTGGGCAGCACGAGGCCGGCGCTGCCGTTGGAGGCGTCGACGACGACCTTCAGGCCCGACTCGGCGATCCCGGTCGTGTCGACGTTCCGCAGCAGCGATCCGGTGTACGAGTCGAAGACACTCGCCGGGAAGTACAGGTCGCCGATCTCGCCGGGGAACGCCCGCCGGTACTCCTGCCGCGCGAACACCCGGTCCAGCTTGCGCTGGCTGCCCTGCGACAGGTCGGCGCCGTTGCCGTCGAAGAACATGATGTCGACCGAGTCCGGGACACCCGGCGAGGTCCGGATCATGATGCCGCCGGCGCTGCCGCGCGCGGTCTGCTGCCGGGCCACGGGCAGCGGCACGTTCTCCAGGTCGCGTACGTCGATGGCGCTGGCCTGGAGCGCGGAGATGACCGCCCGCTTCAACGCACGAGCGCCTCGGGAGTGGTCGCGGGCCGTGGTGACCGTGGAGCCCTTCTTGAGGGTGGTCGCATAGGCGCCGGCCAGCCGCACGGCCAGCTCCGGCGTGATCTCCACGTTCAGGATGCCGGACACCCCGCGCGCGCCGAACAGATGCGCCTGTCCCCTGGACTCCCAGATGACCGACGTGTTGACGAAGGCGCCTGCCTCGATGGTCTTGAAGGGATAGACCCGGACGTTGCCCTGGACGATCGATTCCTCGCCTATCAGGCACTCGTCACCGATGACCGCGCCGTCCTCGATCCGTGCGGCACGCATGATGTCGGTGTTCTTGCCGACGACGCAGCCCCGCAGATTGCTGTGCTGCCCGACGTAGACGTTGTCGTGCACCACCGCCTTGTGCAGAAAGGCGCCGCTCTTGACCACGACGTTCGAGCCGACGACCGTGTGCTCCCGGATCTCCGCTCCGGCCTCCACCTTCGCGTAGTCGCCGATGTACAGCGGTCCGCGCAGTACGGCGTCGGGATGCACCTCGGCGCCCTCCGCCACCCAGACACCGGGCGAGATCTCGAAGCCGTCGATGTCGACGTCGACCTTGCCCTCGAGCACGTCGGCCTGGGCCTTCACATAGCTCTCGTGGGTGCCGACGTCCTCCCAGTAACCCTCGGCGACGTAGCCGTAGATCGGCTTGCCTTCCTTCATCAACTGCGGGAAGACGTCACCGGACCAGTCGACGGGAACATCGGGTTCGACGTAGTTGAACACCTCGGGCTCCATGACATAGATGCCCGTGTTGACGGTATCGGAGAAGACCTGCCCCCAGGTGGGCTTCTCCAGGAAACGCTCGACCTTGCCTTCCTCGTCGACGATGGTGATGCCGAACTCGAGCGGATTGGGCACCCGGGTCAGACAGACCGTGACCAGCGCGCCCTTCTCCTTGTGGAAATTGATCAGCTCCGTGAGGTCGAAGTCGGTCAGGGCATCACCGGAGATGACGAGGAAGGCATCGTCCTTCAACGCCTCTTCGGCGTTCTTGACGCTTCCGGCGGTTCCGAGTGGCTTCTCCTCATTGGCATAGGTGAGGTCCATTCCGAGCTCTTCGCCGTCGCCGAAGTAGTTCTTGACGAGCGATGCCAGGAACTGAACGGTGACGACGGTCTCGGTGAGCCCGTGCCTTTTGAGCAGCCGTAGCACATGCTCCATGATCGGGCGGTTGGCCACAGGCAGGAGCGGCTTGGGCATACTAGAGGTCATGGGGCGCAGGCGGGTGCCTTCGCCCCCGGCCATCACGACGGCCTTCATGTCGGAAGCGTCCTCCTCCAAGAGACGACGGTCTAGCCGACTTCACCCGTCCAGATTGTCCCGCACTTTTCCACGGCGGGCCATCGTGGCGTAAGTCTGGACAATCGCCGAGCTCAATCGGCCATGGCGTCCGCCCGAACCAAACGGCGGACCTGTACCACGTAGAGCACTCCTGCCCACCAATACAGGGTTGTACCCCACCCGGCGAACGCCCATCCGAAAATGGCAGCGAGTGACGCGATCCAACCGCTGCCGTCGCTGAGGAGCAACAACGGGAAGGCATACATCAGGCAGAACGTGGCCGACTTCCCGAGGAAGTTCACCTGTGGCGGCGGATACCCGTGCCGGCGAAGGACGCCCACCATCACCAGAAGCATCAGTTCTCGCGCGAGCAGGAGGCCGGTCAGCCAGAGCGGCAGGATCTCCCGCCAGGTGAGACCGACCAGTGTGGAAAGAACGTAGAGCCGGTCGGCGGCGGGATCGAGAAGCCGGCCGAGACTGCTGATCTGGTTCCAGCGCCGGGCGAGCTTGCCGTCCAGGTAGTCACTGACTCCGCTCAACGCCAGCACGAGGAGAGCCCAGCCGTCGCTCTTCGGTCCTCCGAACTCGGGCCTGAGGATCAGCCACAGGAAGAGCGGTACGCCGACGAGCCGCGCCATGCTGAGGATGTTGGGGATGGTGAGGACCCGGTCCGTCTGGACACGTGTCTCCTGGACCTCCACCCGGGGGCCTCCTGTGCGAAATGAGCCAACGATGCTCCCTGACCTTACATCAACGCAAAAAAGCTCCGGCTCCTGGGCAGTGCCCAGGAGCCGGAGCTCTAAAAGGA